>JBAZKM010000015.1 GCA_041650805.1 Candidatus Omnitrophota bacterium
TGTGCCATCGTATCACTCAATGACCTGTGTCACGACTCCCGCGCCTACCGTGTGTCCGCCTTCTCTTACGGCGAACCTCAGTTCCTTCTCGAGCGCTATCGGCGTGATTAGGGTTATCTCTATATTCACGTTATCTCCGGGCATCACCATCTCTACCCCCTGGGGCAGCTCAACGACCCCGGTCACATCCGTGGTCCTGAAGTAGAACTGGGGCCTGTATCCTTTGAAGAACGGCGTATGCCTGCCGCCTTCCTCTTTACTTAGTATATATACCTCTGCCTTGAACTTGGTGTGCGGGGTTATGGAACCGGGTTTAGCGAGCACCTGCCCGCGCTCCAGGTCCGTCTTTTCGACGCCCCTGAGGAGGACCCCGACGTTATCGCCGGCCTGGCCGGACTCCAGGAGCTTCCTGAACATCTCGACCCCCGTGACGACGCTCTTCTTGGTCGCCTTTATCCCGACTATCTCTATCTCTTCGCCAACCTTTATCTGTCCGCGCTCGACCCTCCCGGTGCCTACCGTGCCGCGCCCGGTGATCGAGAATACGTCCTCTATGGGCATCAGGAACGGCTTGTCTATATCCCTTACGGGCGTGGGTATGAAGGTGTCGCAGGCGTCCATAAGCTCGAATATCGACTTGGTGGCCTCGGCGTTATCCGGCGAGGTCATCGCCTTGAGGGCGCTTCCTTTTATTATCGGCGTCTTGTCGCCGGGGAATTTATACTTTGTGAGGAGGTCTCTTACTTCGAGTTCTACGAGGTCTATCAGTTCTTTGTCTTCTACGAGGTCTACTTTATTGAGGTATACGACTATCGACGGTACGTTGACCTGGCGGGCCAGGAGGATGTGTTCCCTGGTCTGCGGCATCGGGCCGTCCACTGCGGAGACGACGAGTATCGCTCCGTCCATCTGGGCGGCGCCGGTGATCATGTTCTTGATATAGTCGGCGTGTCCCGGGCAGTCGATATGGGCATAGTGGCGTTTCTCGGTCTCGTACTCCACGTGCGCTACGGCTATGGTGACGGTCTTCGTCTCGTCCCTTACGGTGCCGCCCTTTGCTATATCGGCATAGGCCTTCACCGTGGCGTGCCCCTTCTTTGCAAGCGTCGCCAGTATCGCGGCCGTAAGCGTCGTCTTACCGTGGTCGATGTGGCCGATGGTACCGATATTCACGTGAGGTTTTGACCTGACAAACGTTTCCTTTGCCATAAAGGCCTCCTTATCTATTTTTCGCTGGAGCCCACGACCAGAATTGAACTGGTGACCTCGTCCTTACCAAGGAAGCGCTCTACCGGCTGAGCTACATGGGCATGACATCGACGCATATCAGCGCAGATATCATCGAAAAAGACAAACACCTCTCCCTTGAGAGTTATTCCAACTCAACATTCTTTATTTTAACCCGATGTTAGTATCAAAAATTAAGTTTTATAATTATAGCAAAAACCGTGCCTTTGTCAATATTTTTTTTAAAAAAAGGGGCGGTCTTGACTTTTACGGGAAAATGGGATATAATTAATTTTAAGGTGTGCAGTCTCTTGCCGCCGTAATTAAAATAAAAAGGAGGTGAGTTGTCGAATGGCAAAGAAATTATTTGTAATGGCAATCGTAAGTATCTTCATATGCTCGACACTCGGTATCTGTAATGCGGAGAGTACAACGTCTCAGCCTACGGTCCCCCCTGTCGAGAAGACAAAGGACAGATTAAGCAGGGGCATGAATAACCTGCTTTACGGTTCGCTCGAAGTCCCGAGCAACATCGACGAGACGAAGACGAAAGGGACCCAGATGGACCGCTGCTCGACGAAGACGAGGAGCGGAGTGGAACGCGGCATCGCGAGAATATTTGCCGGCGTATGGCAGCTTGCGACTTTCTGGTATTCCGATCCGGGATGCGTTACGTCTGCATCAGAGGCATCAAAGTAATCTGTTCTAAAGAATAAAAAAAGCGCCTTATATCTAAGGCGCTTTTTTTCTGCCCCGATCTGCTCAGATCTCTTCCACCGCGGCCTCTTTGACCCATCCGACCTTGCCGTCAGATCGTCTTATCCTCCTCCAGCCGTTCCTCGTGGTCAACACGATGACATCCTGCCCTTCATATACCTTATAATATACGGTCGACTTCTCCACCGGCTCGTACATGCACTCGGCGGTCTTATCCACCACGATACCGTGCTGCGTAAGTGCCTCGTCATAATGGCGCAGGACGAATGAGGCGAGGGCCGCGAAAAAGAGCGCGGCTACGGCAAAGTAGAATATGAACGTCTTCCTGTAAAAACTCGGCTTCATTATATTCAATACGGAGAGGATGACGAAGATGACATTCAATGCGATCGCCGCGATCGCCAGCGTACGCAGGTTGAAAGACCTGAAAGGCCCGTTTACCGCCCTGAGCAAGAGGCGCTCCGGCCGCGGCTCGGATGAACCGTCCTCCACAAAAGATCTCGCGTACTCAAGGTTCGCCTTAAGATCCCGGTCTCCCGGCATGAAGCGCTTCGCCTTTTCGTAGCTCAGTATGGCATATCCTATCTTGCCGAGCTTAAAGAAGCCGTTACCTATATTATAGTAGAGGTTGCCGCTTTCGATATCCGCATCCAGTATCTTCAGGTACTCTTCCACCGCCTTTGAGTATTCACCCTTCTCATACAGGACATTCGCGGCATAGAAGAGCCTGCCGGGGTCTTCTTTCCCTCCGTCTGCGGCAATGGCGGCCGGCCCGATAAAGAGGAAGGCCGCTATAAGGAGTGTATATCGCCTCATCCTTTGGTCCTTTCAAGATATCGTATTATATTTTCGGCATCGCGCATATCGCCCCTCATCCTGAGATCATCCGGCTTGGCGAAGGCAAACCTGGCCTCGTCGCATATTTCGAAAAGGGCCTTTATCTTGACCCTTGTGGCCGGATCCGGCTCGTAGGCCTCGAGTAACGGCTCGATGGTATTGAGCGTTATGCCCGCCGAAGGCATGTTCAGACGGCCGCCGAAGTAGTCCTGGAGCAGGATGAAGAGCGTCTCATAGAACTTCTTCGGGTCATTTGCCCTTAGATGTTTCCTCAATTCCCTGAAGTGCCTGCGCGTAGCCTTGTATGCGGCGGTTCGCCTGACATATCCTATATCCCGCTCGAGGCGATATCTGCGCGCGGAGAAGAGGTAAAATGCGAGCAAAAAGAGGAGCGACACGGGCGGTATGGCGATCAGGTACTTTTTTCTGTGGACGCTGCCGCCTGTGGCCGCCACGCGGCCAAGCGAGTCCTTTATATAGATGATATCCCTCTTCGCCTCTTCCTGCGGTAAGGAGGGGTCCCTTTTGCTCTCCCCTGTCTCTCTCGGCCCCACCACCTGCGCCGGCGTCTCCTCTTTAGGTCTTTCTACGGTCAGCGGGATCGGCCCCTGCGAGATCGTCTTATACGCGCGGGTGGCCGTGTCGAAGTAAGAGAAGACGGCTTTCGGGGTCGCCTTCACGTTATCGCTCTCCGGGATCAGCACCTGGGTGAATACCTTCTGCCTGTCACCCGTCCTGACCTGCGGCTCGTAAACCTTGAACCCGTCGGTACCGGAGAGCGCCGGCATGAGCACCGTGTTGAAGTTGCCCGTGCCGTTTATCTCCATCTTCAGCGTTATGGGGTCGCCGGCCTTCAGCCTGGTCGGGCTCGCGTTAAATATGAACTGGTAGTCGCCTACGGCGCCCGAGAACGACGCGGGCCTGCCTTCGGCCGGGAGCGGCGATATTATTATCGGAAAATCCTGCGATTTCAGTTCAAGCGGGTAACGTTCGTAGCGCATGAAGAAGTCGTCCAGCACCGGCTCGTCAAAAAATTCGTCCCTGAAAAAATCGTTCCGCTGGGAAGGCCGTTTCACCTTTTTCCGGACAACGAGGTTACACTTTATCGTGGCCGGGCCCAGGCGGTATTCCCCGGGCCTGGTGCCGAATATCTGCGTCTTGAATTCGAGGACCTCGTAGACTACGCCCCCCATCTCCTCTTTATACTGCTTCGGCTCGCGGAACTCTATCTTTGAAAAGCCCTCCTGGGCAAAGACGGGGAGCTGTATGTCGCTTACGTTCATGCGGTTCACATACAGTTTCACCGTGGCGGGGATCAGCTCGTTGACATAAGCATGGGCCGAGCCGACGTTCAGGACCATGAAAAGCCGGTCGCTGACGTCCGGTATCTTTTCCTCTGCACCTTCTTCGGGCCCGGCCCTCTCCTCCTTCACCGCCTTTTCCTCTTTCACTTCGGCGATTATGACATTGGATGTGTAGGTATCGCCTTTGTACTTGAAAGAGAACGGACCCAGTTCGAACTTTCCTATCTTCAGGGGGACGAGAGAGTACATGTGCGTAATGGAGCTCGACATCTTACCGTTTATGACCGTGACCATGGTGGATGGCCCGAGATACCGGACCTCGAAGCCGTCTATATTACCGATGTCAGGCGCAGGTATGCTGTTGGTCTCATAAAATGTGAGGCCGAGCTGTCCCCGTTCGCCCAATACCATATCCTTGTTATCGATGCTCGCCTCGAATTTTATATCCCTGGCGTATGCTGGCGTAAATGCCGCGAGCAGGGCGATGGCCATGCCTGTCGCCATTATGATCCTACGGTATCTATTCATCTATATGAGATCCTTTGATATACTACCAGTTCTTCGACGGTTCGGGAAGGTCCACCTGCTTCTTCCTCATCTTGATGACCTTGCCCGTGACCTCTTCCCCCCTGTACCCTTCGATGAGCATCTTCGCCTCTTCCTCGCTCATCTCCCTCTCTTCGTCGCGCTGGGGAGACGCGTATGACTCAAGCCCTCCACCCTCCTTCTCTCCGCTCTCTTTTGCATCTTCTCCGTCGGAGGGCCGGGGGTTCCCCTTATCTTCTCCCTCCTCGCCCTGCTCTTTCTTCGCCTGCTCGGCCTCCTTCTTTTCACCCTCGCCGGATCCGCCCTCTTCCTTATCCTTCTCCCCGCCCTTATCTTGAGGTTTCTCTTCCTTCGGCGCCTGGCCCGATTCGTCTTTCTTCTCTTCAGGGCTTGAACCGGATTGCCCATCTTTCTGCGCGCCGCTATCCTTCGCCTCGGCGCGTGAAGCCCGCTCTTCGCCGGAGGTATTCTGCTTTTCAGCGGCGGTCTGGTCCTTATCCTCTTTCCCTTCGCCCTCATCCTGGCCGCCCGATCTATCGTCCTTCGAAGAACCGCCGCCCCGGGAATCCTCCTGCTTATCC
Organism: Candidatus Omnitrophota bacterium; assembly: GCA_041650805.1. Lineage (NCBI taxonomy): Bacteria > Pseudomonadati > Candidatus Omnitrophota > Candidatus Omnitrophota bacterium. Next base: position 5,213 of record JBAZKM010000015.1, read on the forward strand.
TTATTATCGTTCTTCTGCTTCTCCTGCTCCTTTTCCTTTTCTTTATCCTGCTTCTCCTCGCTCGGCAGCATCTCGAAACCTGTCATATGGCGCTGGACGAACTCGTAGTTGAACTTGGCATCCCTGTCAGAAGGGTCCAGCTCCATCGCCCGTTTATAGAACCTGAGGGCGGATTCGAAATAGTCCTTCGCCTTCTCGGCGTCTTTGGCCTTAATGGCATCGCCGAGACGGTAAAGAGAGTTGCCTATATTATAGTCGGCCCTGGCTATGAGGCTCTCCTGTCCCGATGCTATCGCCTTATTGAAATTGTCTATGGCCGATTTGAACTTCTTTTCCTGATAATGCGCGTCGGCCAGGTTGAAATGGGCCATCCCGGATAGGCCTTCTTCTGAAAGCGCGTCTTCATATTTTCTGGCCGCCTCTTTATACTCTTTATTATTATACAACAAATTCCCCCTCCTGACATCGTCCCTGGCCGAGGCATGCGCGGGGACGGCATATATCCCGATAAGGGCGGCCGACAGGAATATCGCGGGGCCTCTCTTCATCGCGCCACCTTCCGCCTTTCGGATATCATCGGCTCCAGGAAAAGGAAGAGGAGGGCGAAAGCGATGAATACCTGGAAACGCTCCTCATACCGCTTCTCCATCTTGGAATCTATATCGCGCTTCTCCAGTCTCGATATGCTCTTGTCGTACAGGAGCGTCACGCCGAATTCGGATGCTGTCGCCCGCACGTAACTCCCGCCCGTGGATATCGCGATCGCCTTGAGTATATCCTCGTTCAGGCGGGTCTTCACCACGTTACCGCTCCTGTCTTCCAGGTACCCGCGCTCTCCGGAACCGTCCAGGTCCGGTATGATATCCCCCTCGGCCGTGCCGACACCGACACAGTATATCTTTATCCCCGCCTCCGCCGCCGCGAGCGCCTTCGACTTGGCATCGCCTTCGAGCTCTTCGCCGTCCGTTATGATCAGGAGCACCTTATACTTCTTGTCGGTCCCGGTGAACGTACGCATCGCCTCGTCGATGGCGCTCTCTATGGACGTGCCCCCGCGCGGTATCGTATCGGTATTGAGGTCTTCGAGAGAGAGCAGGAAACCGTTATAATCGATGGTGAGAGGGCATTGAAGAAATGACGTCCCGGCGAACGCAATGAGCCCTATACGGTCGCCGTTCAGGCGTTTGACCAGGTCCTTTATGGCGAACTTGGAGCGCTCGAGCCGGTTGGGCTTCATATCCCGCGCGAGCATGCTCCTGGAGACGTCCTGCGCTATCAATATATCCAGGCCCGCCCGCTTGACCTCTTCCCACTCGAATCCCCACTGCGGCCTTGCAAGGGCCAGGAGTCCCAGCGCAGCGGCCGCCACCAGTAGCGCCACTTTAACAGCCCTCCGTAACGGGCTTATAGACGGCGCGATGCCTGCTATCAGATTTTTATCGGCGAACCGTTCCGTCAGCGCCTTCCGCCGGCGCACCGTCCAGACGTAAAATAGCAGGAGCACGCTTAGCGCGGCGAAGACCATCTGAAAATTCGGGTTTGCGTAATTCATTTACGGCACCTTTAAAAATAAGGTATTAGCGAGCAGTATCTCGAGCGCCAGGATGATGAGCCCGGGGATGAGGAAGTACGGGAAGAGCTCCGTATACTCCCTGTAGCCGAAATGCTCGATGTGCGATTTTTCCAACCGGTCTATCTCGTCATAAATGCGCATGAGAGCTTCCGTGTCCTGGGCGCGGTAGTACTTCCCTCCCGTTATCTCCGCTATCCTCTTAAGCGACGCCTCGTCTATCTCTATCGGGATATTTTTATAAACCGTCCTGCCGTAAAGATCCTTGAACGGATAGGGCACCAGCCCCTTGGTACCGACGCCGATCGTATATACTTTCACCTTGAGCGCCTTCGCGGCTTCTGCCGCCACAAGCGGGGATATGCTCCCGGCGTTATTGACCCCGTCCGTCAGGAGGATGACGATCTTGCTCTTGGTCTTACTGGACCTTAACCTGTTCAGGGAGGATGTTATCGCAGACCCTATGGCGGTGGCATCCTCTATCATGCCGACCTTGACCCGGTCCAGGTTCTCGTAAAGCCAGGCGTAATCGGTGGTGAGCGGGCAGACGGTGTAGGCGCGGGCCGCGAATGCGATCATCGCGATCCTGTCCGTCTTGCGCTTCTTTATGAACTCCTTCACCACGTCCCGGACCACTTCATATCGGTTGACGCGCTTGCCGCCCATCCTGAAATCCTCGGCCAGCATGCTCGTAGAGGTGTCGAGCGTAAGGACTATGTCGACGCCTTCCGATACGGTCTTCACGTCTTCCAGCACCGACTGGGGTCTGGCGAGCGCCGCTATGAATAAAAGGAGCGCTAAGACACGCAGCAGGACAGGCGTATGTCTTATGCGGATACGCACGGTCGGCGCAAGGTCCCGGACGAGCTCCTGCGAAGGGAATACGAAACTTGCGCCCCTTTGCCTCATCCGCACTATGAGCAGGAAGAGCGGCACCAGGAGACAGAACAAAAAGACCCACGCGTCCCTGAAGATGAACATCTACCCGGCCCCTTTCTTTTCGGCCGGAAGAGGCCGCGTCTCGTCAAAGAACCTGCGCGCTGTGGTCAAAAGGTTATCTGTCTCCGTCTCCTTCGGCATATGTTTGGCGAACTTCACGAAATCGCACGCCACCAGGAAATCCTTCAAAAGCTCTTTCCGGGGCGCGGAAAGCGATCCGGAGGTCTCAAGGGAGACGAGAAACTCCTCCGTAGTCATCTCCGGGGCACGCAACCTGAATACAGCCTCTATGTACCGCCTGACCGCGCCTGAGACGGCGGCGTAATATTCTTTCACGTCACCCGTAGTGGAGAACCCTGCCTTCGCCCCGTCAAGCTCATCGAGCGCCGTCTGATAGGGCGTCTTTATAACGGCCCTTCTACGCGATCTCCTGTACAGCCAGAGAGAGACGAGACATATCGCGAGGGCCAGGCCGGCCGATGCTATGGCGGCTACCGGGATCTCGCGTAACCCTATCGGGCCCTTGATCTCTTTTATGTCATCTGCATTCCGTTCGCGCTTAAGGACGCTCTCGACATTTATCGTCATCTCGGAGGTCTTCGCGGAGGACCAGGCGGCGGTCTTATTCTCCCTGTACTTCACCTCAAGGGCGGGAAGAGTAAACTTACCGACATTGTATGCGGCTATGCGATACCAACCCGTATATGTGGGCCGGCGGAAGAAGCTGACCCTGCGGGACGCGCCTGAATCCCTTATCTCGAAATCGCCTATTTTGTTATCGGCGAATTTCGGGAATTCAACCGATATGCTCTTTCCGGCCGCAACCTCGATATTGAGCGTCACTATATCGCCTATAAAGACCGATCTCCGGTCGACTTTTGCCTTAACCTTCGGCGCGTTCGTCTGCGCCGCCATCACGGCCGGTGCCGCGAGGCAGCATATCATAAGCGCTATCAAAAACGGTCGATACTTCATACGCGCCGCTCCCGCTCCTTAAAGAACCGTACGAACTCGCTCAGGTACGGCCTGTTCGTCCATATATCTATGTGATCGACATTGACCGACCCGAATAGTTTCGCGCGCTCTTCCACCATCGCCTTGCACCGGGCCGCGTACCTGTCCCGCAGGCGGTTATTGGACGTGTCTACCAGGAACTCCTTCCCGCTCTCCGCGTCCGTCAACTCGACGATACCGGCCTTCGGAAGCTCCATCTCCCTGGGATCGGTGATCGTCACTGCTACTACGTCGTGCTTTTTGTTCGCGATGGCAAGCGGCCGTTTGAAATCTTTCGCGAAGAAATCCGATATCACGAACGTCACGGCGCGCCTCTTGGTGACGTTATTGAGATACCGGAGCGCGCCCTCCAGGTCCGTCCCCTTCCCCTTCGGTTTGAAATATAACGCCTCCCGTATGACCAGGAGGACATGCTGGAGCCCTTTGCGCGGCGGTATGAACTTCTCTATCCTGTCGGTAAATATTATAAGACCGACGCGGTCATTATTGTTCACCGCCGCGAATGCGAGCACGGCCGATATCTCGGCGGCCAACTCGCTCTTAAGCCGCTTGGCCGTGCCGAAGTAGGAGGAAGCGGACGCGTCGAGGAGGATCATCACGGTCAGCTGGCGTTCTTCCACGTACTTCTTTATGTACGGGTGGCCCATCCTGGCGGTGACGTTCCAATCTATAGAGCGGATCTCGTCCCCCGGCTGGTATTCGCGCACCTCGTCGAACTCGATGCCGCGGCCTTTAAATACGCTCTCATACTGCCCTGCGAGCATATCGGTCACGAGCCGCGACGTCGTTATCTGGATGCGGCGTACTTTTCTCAGGATCTCTTTGGGCAGCATAGTTATATATCCGTTAATGTCAAATGACCAATTTCCAATATCCAATTAATGTCCAATTGCCAATTTGACATTTGACCATTGGGAATTAATTTGAAATTTGACATTTGAAATTTGGAATTAAATTTACGGGACTCTTACCTCTTCGAATATCCTCTTGATGATGTCCTCCGACGTCTTATCCTCCGCTTCGGCCTCGTAGCTCGCTATCACGCGGTGACGCAATATATCCATACCTATCGTCTTCACATCCTGCGGCACGACATATCCGCGACCCTGCAGGAACGCGTACGCCTTCGCGGCTACCGACAGGTATATGCTTGCCCGGGGCGATGCGCCGTACTGGATGAGGCCCGTAAGCTCGTCAAGCTTGTAATCTTTCGGGGTCCGAGTAGCGAAGACGATATCTATGATGTACTTCTCTATCTTTTCGTCGATGTAGACCTCGTCGACGGTCTTCCTGGCCTTGAGGATGTCGTGCGGGCTTATCACGCCGTTTACGGATATCTTCTTATCGGTGACCGCCATGCGCTTCATTATCTTGTGCTCCTCCTCTTTCGACGGGTAACCGATCTCCAACTTAAGCATGAAACGGTCGACCTGCGCTTCCGGGAGCGGATATGTCCCTTCGTGCTCTATCGGGTTCTGGGTCGCGAGGACGAGGAACGGCTCCTCCAGTTTGAACGTGTTCTCACCTATCGTCACCTGCCTCTCCTGCATCGCCTCCAGGAGGGCGCTCTGCACCTTGGCCGGGGCGCGGTTTATCTCATCGGCAAGTATTATGTTGGTGAAGATCGGCCCCTTCTTGGTGGTAAAGTTCCCGTCCTTCGGGTTATAGATCAGGGTACCGATGAGGTCGGCGGGCAAAAGGTCCGGCGTGAACTGTATGCGCTGGAACTTCGTATTTATCGCCTGCGCCAGGACCTTCACCGACATCGTCTTGGCCAGCCCGGGCACGCCCTCTATCAGGACATGGCCGTTCGCCAGGAGACCTACGAGCAGCCGGTCTATCAGGTACCTCTGCCCCACGATCACCTTCTCTATCTCCTGGACCAGGTCGCGCAGGAACGCGCTCTCCTTCTTTATCTTCTCGTTCAGCGCCTGGATATCGTTATTCATAGATCCTCCTTAGTGTACGGTTAAAGATCATTGGCGGTCCACAGTCCATAGTCGATGGTCCACAAAACTGTGGACCGTGGACAGTGGACCATGGACAAGCATTTACTCGTTATTCCTTCCCCATATCTTTTATCTGAAGACTCAGGAACTTCAAAAGGACGACGTTCTCAAGGTACTGCAAGCTCAGCGGCTTCGTTATATAATCATCCGCCCCGAGCTCTTTTGCCTTTGCCATAACCTCGTCGTCCTTGACGCCTGTCACCATGATTATCATCGCATCCTTGTCTATCTCCCGGATGCGTTTCAGCGTCTCTATGCCGTCGATGCCCCGCATCTGGATGTCGAGGAGCACGATGCGCGGGTGCTCCCTCCTGACTATCTCGACGGCCTCCTTGCCGTTCGATGCGTTCAGGACCTTATAGCCGCGGAGGGTGAAGAACTCGTAGAAGAACGAGTCGATCCCCATCTCGTCATCTACCGTCAGGATCTTGCAGATAGGTTTATTGGTTTGCATAGAGGACCATGACCTATTTCTGCGAAGTCCTACCCGAGTTTTTTACTCGCTGAAGGACGAAGCAGAATGGAGCGGGCGAACGGGATCGAACCGTCGTAGCTAGCTTGGAAGGCTAGTGCTCTACCATTGAGCTACGCCCGCGTTATTTATAATATTTAACAATGATTGCTAGGAATTATATCATATACCCTTAAAAGCTCAAGCTATTTGTGCTGAGACAATCTAAATTAGGAAGGAAATATTTTACACTGCCCGGAGGGTTGCCTCTGCGGATCTGCGGTAGTCCTCGAAGGTCTTGAAATCGACCGGCTTTATCATCAGGAGGAAGTCGGCCTCGAATATGCGCTTTATATCTTTCTTCAGCTTCTCTACCTCGCCGGGGCTGGCCGTCATCCGCTCGAACATCCCGACTATATGTTCCCGGACGTAGGCCCTCGTCTCTGAGTCGTTCCTTGCATCCGCCGCGATATAGTCCACCAGCGAATGCGCAAGGGCGATACGGAAGAGTAGGTCCGGCTTGCTATCCCTGCCGTCGCTGAAACTGTCATTGATAAAATGTACGGCATCCGCTTTCACGGCCTTATCTTCCTTCACCAAACGCGACGCTTCGTCACGGACCTTCGGGGGGATATACCCTATCACATTCCCGTTGGCGGGCAGGTCGCCGGTCGCTTCCTTGTAGGCTGCGATAAAATTGCGGATGGTCGCCTCATCCCCGCCGTCGTCCGTTTGCATATCAAAAGTTATGAGCTTCGTATTCTTCATGCCGCCCGCATCCAGCGCCGCGCCTATGCGTATAAGCACCCTGGAGATCTCCTGGTAACGCGCGATCATATCCGCGTTATCTTTTGTGCGCCGCACGCCGACGATTATATGTACGGGCTTAGCCATATCCCTGACCCCCGCGAAGGCGGCAACCATCTCCCTCTCCCATGCATCGGATCCCTGCGCCGCGGGGACCGTTAGGGAAGCGGCCGTCACTGCATTAAGGCCCGCTCCGGCCTTAATCACATTGTCGTAAACCTGCCGGAGGTAATTCCGGTCGGCCTCGGAGTTGTCGGAATATCTCACGAGCAGATCGATGATCGTATCGCGCTCCGCGTTAAATAGGTTCCGGTCTTCCGTTCTTCTATACCCCTGGAAATCCCCCACCAGCAGGACGATCGGGTTTCCGTCCGCGCTCCTGGCCAGGCGGAAGTTACCGAGAGACATGTCGCTGCTGCCGTAGATACCCAGGGTGTGCACCCTGGCGACTTCTTCGATGACTTGTTCGGCTATCTTCCTTCGATCCTCGCCGTTCATCTTCTCAAGCGGTACCTTCTCGATCCTGTTCCCGTCATGGGTGTAGTCGAAGATGATGACCCGCGCAGGACGCGAGGCGGAGAAATCGACCTCTTCGCCGTACATATTGAGCGGTTCCGTAAGCGCGATCATAGCCGTCATCTTTGTAGATATCTTTCCCTCTCCGTACCTGTCGGATATCTCTTTTGCAAAATCATAGTTATCCGGCGCTATGGCTTGTTTACTTTCGCCCTCACCGGGGATCTTCACTTCGATCCTGGCGCCGAGGGCGCCCTTTTCGTTCATCTCGAAGATTATGAATCTGCGGAATGATTCCGTCACCGGCGTCATGTAGAGGTCCCCGCCTATGCGGAAATATATCCTGTTCTTCAGCGCATACTCAAGCGGAGGCGTGACCCCGTCGCTCATCCTGTCGAAGTCGACAAATCTCCGCAGGTAACTTGCATATGCCAGGAAACCGGATATATTCTGCCTGTTGAAGAGCAGGCGCTGCATCGCGGGGGTAAGCCCGGCCGTATCGCCCGCCTCCGGCGCCATATCTATATCGCCCTGTGTCAGGTCCACCGCCCTGCCCGCCTCGCCCCCGTGCAGATACGCCGCGGCATCTTCCTCGATCACGCCGAAACCTGAGCCGAGGCCCATCCTGGTGATCCTCTCGACCGCTATGTTCGGGATATTGTCGCGCGACATAGCGGTAAAAGGAAAAAGATTCTGGTGGTCACGATGCCATCGCATTATATTGTCCCAATTCTCTTCCCTGGCCCGCGCATCCTTTTCTGATGCGAAAACCTTGACCAGATTGTCCACGATACGATTTTTGAGCGAGTTTATCCTCTTATTCTCATCGGGGGTTCCGTCGTAATTCAATAACGGCCATTCCCTGTTAAATGTCTTTGCGATATCGACCCATGCCGCGAAATCATAAGCGGTCTCGCCTCTATCGGCCCTGGCCAACAGGTCTTCTATCTCATCCAGATACTTATCTATAGCCGCTCTCTTCGTCGCCTCGTACGCCGTCCTCGCCGCGGCAGAGACGGGCCTCAGTACAATAAACCCTGTAAGGTCCCGCAACTCCTTCGTAGATACGCTAAGACGGTTATGTGAAGCGCCCGCAAGTTCGGATATCCTCATATTTATGCGCTCCGACCGCTCATTCGGGCTTTTGCCCAGCTCCTCCCCTGTCCTGTCACCAAACTCCTGTATAAGCCCCGACAGCACCATGGCGCGTTCCTGTATCTCGTGATGAAGATGCTCCGCCAGCTCTTCTGCGTCTTTGAGCCGCCCGATATCAAGGTAATATTGATTCCGCTGAAGTCCGTAGTGCGAACCATAACAGTCGGGCGGCGCACGCGCGCGTATCGCCGCGTCGAGACCGTCGATGAAGAGCACCCTTGCGTCCTCCTGGCCCAGCAGCGCGCGGTCTTCGTCGCCCAGGAGGCCGATGGCCTTTTCCAAAACCGATCTTTCATCGCCGTTCAATACCCTCGTCCCGGTTTGACCCGTGCTGAGCGCAACGCCTGTCTCGACCTTTCCGTTAGAATACCTTGCCGCACCAAACTGAAGGTTGTCGATAGCGTTCCTGATGTGATCCGAATATTCCGCGTTGGGACGGTTGGAGAATCCGCGGCCGGGTGCCGACGGCGAAGGCATGCTATGCATAGTAAGATCCAATATGAGATAAAAATCATGCCTGGCGCGCAGGTTCCTGGATACTATCCCGCTCGTATAATTGCTGAATATGATATGCTGCCTTTCGTGATCGACGACCGCCTCCTCATCCCCCAGCATGGAAAAGACCGCATCCCCCATGACCGTGCCGCCGACTTGGATCGTCTCTCCCATTTTGGAGGTACCATAGTTGCTCCCCTCCAGCAATATGTCTTTCTTCAATATCCCGTCTTCGCCTATCCCTCGTCTCTTCAATTCGTTCTCTTCATCCGCCAGTATATCACGCAGCATGGAGATGCGCCTCACAGGGATCAGCTGGAAGAGCCCCATGATATCATTGGACGCTTCTACGTAAGCGCGGTTTTTGGCTTCCCTCCTATCCGTGCCCGGCTTTCCTTTAGTCATATCGTCAAACAGGATGGTCGCCTTGATGTCGACAAGTCGATCGAGGACTCTCTTTGTCATTATCAGCCGCATCTTAAGCTGCCTCATGCGGTCCCCCCTGATCGCGCCTCTTATCATATCTTCTATGCTCCTGAGCGTCCCGGGCCTGAGATCATGCGTCTCCCCATACCTTTTGATCTTATCTATAAGCAATGACGCATACTGAGTTGCATAGACATCGATGAGCCGCCTGAAATCACGGGACCTGAGATCTGCGTTGAGCATATAGGCGACCATCTCATTCTGAAAATCGAAATATAGATAATCCGGGAACTGTTCTATGATCTCCCGGAGCGATTCAAGGTCTACCTTTGTCTTTGACGTATTAAGGCCCAGGAAATAGTCGCGCATCCTGTTACCGAGCGCGGTCTCTTTACCCGGCGAGTATTTGCCGCGAAATACCCTTTGCAGCGACTCCATATCCATCACTACCTCCAACGAGAACGGCCCCTCCTTTATAAATGCTATCGTAGGTGCGTCTTTCTCCTCAATCCCGAACTCCTCCTTAAGATACGGCGCGACCCTGGCCCTGAGCGAGTTCATATATTCGATATGCTTCGATATCTCCTCTTTCATCCCCTCCGCTGCGCGTCTGCCGCCGGCCTTCTCCAGTTCGCGCTTACGCCTGTTAAGGTCGAGCATCGTCTGGGATGCCGCATTGAACTCATCTATCGGATATGCCTTCCTGGCCGCCTCCATCTTTTGGGCGACCTCATTCCTTCTTTCGAAGAAAGATATTATAGCCGTACGGACGGCGACCTTCTGCGCCTTGTTCAGAGTGCCGAAGTCCGCCCCCATATCCTCTGTCACAAGGAGAATGGCCCGCGCGTAAGTCACCTCTCTGCCTTCCGAGATGAGCCTGAATAGCCCCTGGAATATCTTATTCATTGCGATGAGTTGCCTGATATGCGCATCTCTCGCTTCTTCCCTCGCCGCCTTATCCCCGACATTGGCATGCGCGGCCCTCCATGCATCGCTCTCGAATCTCGTATCCGGCTCGAGCACCTCTACTGCACGCATTACAAGCACCGTTTCGAACCGATCCCCTCTAGCCAACGCCAGTTCGATGCTCCTGAGCATCTTACCCGCATACTCCCTCTTCTTTTCCTGGGGCACCGCATACGAACCGAAGTAGTTCCTGAATATGATACTTATCGATCTGACCGTGTCCGCGGCGTCCATGCCTATACCGAACGCCCAACCGTACATATATTCTCCGGCCCTGGGAGATGCCTCCTGAACGGCCGACAGGACTTCACCTGGAAAATCGCCTGAGAGATCCCCCAATATCCTCCATACATAGCCATTCCCTGTCCCGGAGGGGTCTGCACCTATAAGCGCGGCAAGATACGGTATTGCCTCTCTTTCTGTAAATACTCCCATGGTGAAGAGGCCGCAGACCACATCCCACTGGCTTTTGCTCATGCCGAAGTAATCTACCTGTCTGGTGCTCAGGCCGTACTCGTTTTTGACAACGTTACCTAAAAGCATGGCTCGCTGCGCCGGCGGCATCTCGCCGATCAGGACCTTGATCTGTCCATACGCCTTGCCGTCGGCCTCGTTTCTGGCAAAATTCCTTAATAGCTCTTCCGCGCGCTCGAATTTCTCATCGCCTCTTGCCGGTTGCGCTATGAATACCGGCTCGGCCCGGGGCGCGGCGGGCCCCAAACCGATCATGCCGGTCGGCATGGTGTCGCTGCGGCCGACCTTTATGAGAAGGTCTTCCAGGGCCATCTTCTCCTCTTTTGCGTCCGGCCCCTCGTAGCCGAAGACATGTTCACCCGCATCGGTCGTGACTATCAGCTTCGTCTTGTTGTAGGCGAGATAACGTATATATACAGAGACCCTGAACGCGTCGACCTTATACCTGTCCCATACCTCCTTGGCCGACGCATCGCGTGACAGCATCGTATATATCTGCATCGTGGCTCCGGACGTCTTTATCACCGAGTAGAGCCGTTTCTGTATGCCCGTCAGCTCACCGGCAAGGAGACGGAAGTAGGGCGACTCGTATCTCTCTTCGTTCTTGAAGTTCGGCATTATGGAGACGTAAGCGATCCCCTCTTTTTTGAAGAGCTGGCAGAGGTTCTCCGTATGGAACCCGCCCGTTATCATTATGGCCGTCTTCGGCACTTTCGGCGCGAAACGCATATTTTTAATGAAGGCGTCATCCCTCTTCAGCGAGCATTCGTAAAACTTCGTTATATTATCGCGATAACCGTCTATCTTGCTGATATCGGGGTCGAGTTTTGCGGTGATCTTGTAACGCGGACCGTACTCATCTATGAATGCGGTGAAGTTCTTCATATCAAAACTCGGCCTGTTCTCGAGGTAATAGACGTAGTCGTTCTTGGTGAGGGAGACGGCAAAGATGTTCCGGAGGAGCGCGAGGTTCTTCGATAACCTCGCGAGGGTCCGCTGGGCATCATTCTCGTAGAGCGATCCCTTCAAAGCCCCTTCGATATCATCCACCTCCTCGATGACCTTTGCCTTATCGATCGCCGAATAGGTGGAGATGTAGATGATATACTTCTGAAGTTCCGGATAGTCACTAAGGTCCTGGTTCACCGATCTTGCCTTCTTTGCCAGGTATGCGTAAAAATCCTGGTGCGATATCTTGTCGGTCTTGAATTCGAGGGTCTTCAGGACGAGCTCTTCGAGCTCGCGCCTGGATAACTTCTTCTGGAGTACGTCGACCAGGCCGTCCCTCTCCCTGTTCGCCTTCTTGAAGTCAAGCCTTACTTCCTGTTCAAGCGCCTGGCTCAGGAGATATATGTTCGCGTAGGCCTTTATATCTATGAGGCGCTCCTTGGCCTTGCCGGTGAGATAGCTTATATAATCCTTGAACTCGAGGTTGCCCCCCTTATAGACGACATACTTGAGATCGAGCTCGAAGAGTTCATTCGAATAGATGTGGCGCTTGAGGTTATTCAGGATATGGTTCAGCTCCTTCAGGTACCTGTCCACCTCTTCCTTGTGCTGTAAGGACTCCTTGTAGATGTTGAGGTTTTCGATGTAGAGATCGACGTCCTCCACGCCCCACAGGACGGCCTTTTCAGGATTGTTTATGGCAAAGTACTCGGCGCCGTTGACCAGCCCCTCCCTGACGAAATCGTCGGAGACCTTTTCGCGGGTCGCCCTGTCATATATCGTGGTGAATATCGACAGGTCATAGCCCCTGGCCCCGCCCTCCAGGTTTATGGTATCGATCCCGTATTTGGTATTGAGATAGTCCAGTATATCGGCGATCTTGTGCTGGGCGGCGTAGTTGCAATGGGCGTCTTGAATATGAATTACAGTATTGGGTATAGGGTATCGGGTATCGGGTTTAGAAGAAGGAAGCCATGTCTCTTTTATACGGCCGAGGTATTCGGGGAGCGCGAATGTATTGACGCGTAACTCATTGGTGACGCCCGGGCCGCCGTTCCTATCAGGGCCGACGTGAGGAAACTCTGACGGGGAAGTCCCGGCAGCCCAGGCCGTATCATACGAAACGATATTGAACAAAAAAGCCACCAAGGTCATAGCACAGCCTATGGCCTTCAGCGGCTTTCGGTTACCAAGCATAGTTTGAGATACTCCCCAAGTCCTCACGTCTCGTCTCATCTTGGGTCGCTCCTCTAAAAGGCTTTTTAAATCGCATTACAAATACCGCAAAATAATAACTTGGCGGACATGCATATGCCCTCCAAGTCACCTCACGTCTGTCTAATATAAGTATACCAGATAATTAGCTTAATTCAAGCAGCCGGGATCTGGGTATTTTATGTCTAACGGGCCTGCTTCCGCCAAGGGGAAAATGGGCTTACGTATGGTCTCCCAGCTTCTCCGGATGGTGCCTTATCACCTCCGCCTGTACCATATAGATCACGTCTTCTGCAATATTCGTCGTGTGGTCGCATATGCGCTCCAGGAAGCGGGCGATCAACAGAAGCTGGACCGCCCTTGGGGCCGTTGAGGCATCTTTGAGCATATAATCCTCGACAAGCTCCTTCTGTATCAAATTCCGTAAATTATCGGCCTCAGGGTCCGACAGCATCACCTCTTTGGCCAATCCGATATCCCCTTTCACGAATGAATCTATCGCCACCTTCACCATCTTCTGCGCGACTGCCGCCAATTTCGGTATATCCACCAGGGGCTTAAGGATCGGCTTATCTACCAGCTCGAGCGTACGTTGAGCTATGTCGACCGCTATATCGGCTATCCTCTCCAGCTCGGTGTTTATCTTCATGCCGGTTGTGATAAAGCGGAGGTCTTTGGCCATCGGCTGATAACGGGCTATCAGGTCTATACACCTTTCATCTACGGCCAATTCCAGCTTATCGATATTGGTATCGTTATCTATAACGCTTTTGGCCAGGCCCCTGTCCCGGTTTTTCAGGGCCTCCACGGACCTGAAGATGGCCTCCTCCGCATAAGCGCCCATCCTTAAGATATCCTTGTTGAGCTCCTTCAATTCCTGATCTATGTGCCGTTCCATTTCTCTCTCCTTATTTTGGCGTCCGGTGCTTATCCATATCTCCCCGTAATATAATCTTCTGTGCGCCTGTCGCGCGGCGCCGTGAATATCTGTTCCGTCTTGCCGAACTCTACCAATTCGCCCAGAAGCATAAACCCCGTATCGTCCGATACGCGCGCCGCCTGCTGCATGTTATGCGTGACTATTATTATAGTATACCTGTTCTTCAATTCGCGCATCAATTCTTCGACCCTGGCGGTCGCCTGCGGGTCCAGGGTGGAACATGGCTCATCCATCAACAGCACATCGGGTTTGACAGCGATAAGCCTGGCGATGCAAAGCCGCTGTTTCTGTTCTAATGATAACCTCAATGCCGGCTCATTAAGCTTATCCTTCAACTCATCCCACAAAAGAACGCCCTTAAGGCTCCTCTCGACGATCTCGTCCAGTTTATCCCTTGTAATGCCGCCCGCATGGATCTTCTCTCCAAAGACTATATTTTCATAGATCGAGAGCGGGAACGGGTTCGGCCTCTGGAATACCATGCCGACCTTCTTGCGTAATTTTACGAGGTCTTCTTCCGGACCGAAGATATTCTCGCCGTCAACGAGGACTTTGCCGGCCGTCCGCACGCCTTCGATGAGGTCGTTCATCCTGTTGAAGACCCGGAGGAGCGTCGATTTGCCGCAGCCGGACGGCCCTATGATAGCCGTTATCCTGTTCGCGCTGAAACCCGAGTCGACATCCTTCAGGGCATGGAAAGGTCCGTACCACAGGTTCAGCTTATCCGTCTCTATTTTAGCCGTCATCCGAATTTCCCTCTTATATAATCGTCGGTGCGCTTATCGCGCGGGGCCGTAAATATCCTGTCCGTCTTGTCGAGCTCTATCAGTTCGCCGCCGAGGAAGAACGCCGTCCTGTCCCCGACCCTTGCGGCCTGTTTCACGTTATTGGTGACGAGCACTATCGTGTATCTCTCCCTGAGCCGGACCATGGCGTCTTCGACCTTCGCTGTCGAGATCGGGTCGAGCCCGGAGCAAGGTTCGTCGAAAAGTATGACTTCCGGCTCCACGGCGAGTGTCCGGGCGATGCACAGGCGCTGTTGCTGTCCGCCTGACAGCTTGAACGCGGATTCACCGAGCCTGTCCCTGACCTCTTCCCATAGATACCCCTGTTTAAGCGCCTCCTCGACTTTTCCGGATACCTTCCTCTTGTCTTTCTCGCCGTGCATCCTGATGCCGTATGCGACATTGTCAAATATGGAGAGCGGGAGCGGTAAGGGCAGCGCAAATACCATCCCGATCCTCCTCCGCAATGCTTCGACATCGATCGCCCTGACATCCTCTCTCTCAAGCTCTACCAGGCCGTCCATCCTGAAATTGAGATTAAGGTCATTAAGCCGGTTGAGCGTCCTTAAGAAGGTCGTCTTCCCGCTGTTCGAGGGTCCGATGACGCTCAGGATCTCATGCTCCAGGACCTCCGTCTCCACGTCTTTCAATACGTGCGTGGCGCCGAACCAGACGTTGAGCTTATGCACTTCTATCTTTACCATTTCTTTTTCTTCCTGAACTTGTAACGTATTATTATCGCGACCAGGTTCATGAAAAGGACGAGCGCAAGCAACACAAAGGCGGTGCCATAACGTATCTTCTCGTCCACATTAGGCACCTGTGTCGATATGACATACAGGTGGTACGGCAGGGCCATCGCCTGGTCGAATACGGATTTCGGCAGCTGCGGCAGATAAAACGCGGCGACAGTGAAGAGGATCGGCGCCGTCTCGCCCGCAGCCCTGCCGAGGCCGAGAATGGTCCCGGTAAGTATACCCGGTATAGCGTTTGGCAGGACTATGTGCCGGATCGTCTGCCATTTGCTTGCCCCGAGAGAGAGGCTCACCTCGCGGAATGACTGCGGCACGCTTTCAAGGGCTTCCCGCGAGGAGGTGATTATTATCGGCAATATCATGATCCCGAGCGTTAGCGAGCCGGAGAGTATCGATGCGCCGAACTTGAAGAAGACCACGAATAGCGCAAGCCCAAAAAGGCCATAGACGACGGACGGTACTCCCGCGAGGTTCACGATCGCGAGTTTGATCAGCCGGTTCAATATGTTGTCGCTGGAATATTCGCTCAGATATATGGCGGCCAGGAGCCCTATCGGCAGCGCAAAGACTATGGCGCCGGTCACGAGATATACAGTCCCGACGATGGCAGGATATATCCCGCCTGAGCGCATCCCCTGCCTCGGGATATCGGTAAGGAACTGCCAGCTTATAGCCGGCAGGCCCTTCTGGATGATGATGACGACGATCATCCCCACCGGCACCACTATCAGGAGGGTCGCCAGGAAAAGGAGAAAGAAGGCTATATTCTGTGTTCTATGCGGATCGCGCATCACTGCCTCTTGTGCAGGAAAAGGTCCGCGGTCACATTGATCGCGAAACTGATTATGAACAATACTATGCCTATGGCAAAGAGCGCGAAATAATGCTCGCTCCCCACCACCGCCTCGCCCATCTCCGCTGCGATAGTTGCTGTGAGCGTCCTCACCGGGACGAAAATGCTCTGCGGGATGACTGCGGCATTGCCCGTTATCATCATCACCGCCATGGTCTCACCGATCACCCGTCCTATACCAAGCATGATCGCCGCAAGGATGCCGCTCGAGGCCGCCGGAAGCATCACGCGCCATATCGTCTGCCAGTGCGTAGCGCCGAGCGCCAGGGCCCCTTCCTTGTATGTCCTGGGGATAGAATAAAGCGCGTCTTCGGCGATCGAGACGATGGTGGGCATGGCCATGAACGCGAGCATGATAGAGCCGGATAGCGCCGTCAGCCCGGTCGGCAGGTGAAATACGGTCTTTACGAACGGCACGAGCGTCACCATCCCGATGAAACCGAGCACTACGCTCGGTATCGCCGCCAGAAGTTCTATGCCTGCCTTAAGGACCTCTTTCGTCTTTGCCGGGGCTATCTCTGCAATGTATATGGCGCATCCGATACCGATCGGGATCGAGATGATAGCCGCCCCCGCGGTCACGAGAAGCGAGCCGAGGATAAGGGGAAATATCCCGAGCTGAGGCGGTTCCGATATGGGATACCAGCTCTTTCCAAAAAGGAACTTCAGGGGGCTCTCGATCCTGAATACGGCAAGCCCCTCCTTGAGCAGGAAGAGGAATATCAATATCACAAAGAATATTGATGCCAGTCCGCAAACGAATATCATTTTTTCAATTATCGATTCTTTGATCTTCCGCATCTCGATACTCCTAACCCCCAACTCCTAACTCCTGACTACTGAACCGGCACAAAATCGGTTGCCAGCACAATATCCTGGCCTTCTTTTGAAAGCGTAAAATCCACGAATTTTTTCGTCAGACCTGCCGGCTCTCCGTTCGTGTAAAGGAAGAGGGGCCGCGATATCGGATAACTGCCGTTCAGCACATTTTCTATGGACGGCGTGACGAAGCCGGATGCCTCATCTTTTGCTACGGCGACCGGTTTTTGCTTTGAAGAGATATAGCCCATGCCGTAATAGCCTATGGAGGCCGGATTGGTCGCGACCTCATCGGCTATGGCCTGTGACGACGACAGCATCAGGGCGCCCGGCGCAAACTCTTCCCTGCTATTGGGGTCCATCTTTCTCAGGACATGCTCTTTAAAATAGACATGCGTCCCGGAATTGACCTCTCGCGACAGTATGACGATCGTCTCATCGGCGCCGCCGAGTTCCTTCCAGTTCTTTATCCTGCCGGTGAATATCCCCGCCAGCTGATCCATAGTAAGCTTATCTACGGGATTTTTGACATTCACCACTACCGCAAGTCCGTCAAGAGCGACCTTTATCTCGTTGGGATATATGCCCTTATTCCCGGCCAGCGCGATCTCTTTCTCCTTTATGTTCCTTGAGCTCATGGCTATATCGCAAGTGCCGCTTATGAGGCTTGAAAAACCCGTCCCGGACCCGCCTCCCGTGACTGCCACAAAGTCCGAGGCGTTCTTTTCCATGAATACTTCAGCCCATGCCTGGCCCAGGTTGACCATAGTATCAGAGCCCTTCACCTGTATCGAATTGTCATTTTTCGCGGCGAATGCCGGCGCGGCAAGTGTCATTGCCGCCAGTATCAGTAACCATTTTTTAAGCATATATCCCTCCTCTTTCTTAATTGAATTATACATTATCGATATTATATCCGTATTAACCCGATGTTAAATCCGTGTAAAATATTAAAAGGCTATTTTCAGCTTCGTCCCCAGGATGTTTGACGATGACCACTTATCCGCCCTTATCCTGTTCTCCCTGAGCAGATAATATACGTCGAATTTCAGATATTTTGCCAGGCCCAATTCCATGCCCGCATAAAACCTGTTCTCGTTAAACCCGGCAGAATTAGAGACGATGAAGATCTCATCCGATATGTAGGGCGTTATCTTGATCTTTTTAAGATCGATCGGATATTTGAGCGCGAATTTATTGCGATATCGTATGAAATCATCCTTATATCGGAAGTGCCTGTATTCGAGCCGGTTCCGGTCTTCGAACTTGAATTTCCACAGATCCAGCTTGACCGTTGCGCTCACGTGAGGCCTGTTCTCTTCCCTCCACTTCTGTTTGTACCTTTCATAGACCTGGCGGTAGTTAAATCCGATATCGAGCCTCTTATCGAATCCATAAACGACGCCCCAGTCATAGTGCTGGTAGTATAATTCGGATGCGTCTTCGCCGAAACGCCACTCCTCTTCCTGCGTCAGTTTTGTCCCCTTACCGATCCCCGCCTCCTGATTTTCGGTATGCCAGATCTGGAAATCGCCGTTGTCGTAGGCGTATCCTTCAGCGGCTGCAGCCCACAGAAAGACGCCTGCCGCCAAAACCTTCACTCTATACTTCCGCATAGCACACTCCTTTCTTTTTGAAAAGAGTATACAATATCGATATTAAATCCGCTTCAAGGAGAGGTAAAATATGGGTAAAACCATGGAAAGGGTATTATCGCCTTGGGAGGACCAACCAGAACTTCGAGCCGAAACCTTCGGTGCTCTCCACCCCCACGCTGCCGTTATGCAGTTCGACGATATGCTTGACGATGGAGAGGCCCAGGCCCGTTCCTCCGAGTTCGCGCGAGCGCGCTTTGTCCACCCGGTAGAACCGCTCAAATATGCGGGCGATATCTTTATCGGGGATACCTATGCCGGAATCTTCTATTATTATCTTTATGCTGTCATTCAGGTCCCGGCTGTAGATCTTGATGGTCCCTTTTTCCTTGTTGAATTTTATGGCATTATCGATAAGGTTCGTAAAGACCTGCTCCATCCTGTCCTTATCCGCCCTGATCGAAAGGTCTGCCGCCAACTCATCCCTGACCTCTATCTTCTTCTTCTTTAACTGAGACCCGAACCCGGATATGACCCCCTCGGCAAGTCGGCGCAGGTTTATATCCCCCTTCTCCAGGGCTGCCTCTTTCGACTCAAGATGCGACAGGGAGAGCAGGTCATTGACCAGATTGTTGAGCCGCTCGGCGTGCTCCTGGATTATCGCCAGGAAGTTACGGCTATTCTCTTTATCGTCTAGGGCGCCCTCAAGGAGCGTCTCTATGAACCCCTTTATGGAAGTGAGCGGCGTCTTCAGTTCATGGGACACGTTGGCGATAAAATCGCTGCGCATCGTCTCAAGCTTCCTTATCTCGGTTATATCATGGATGACCACCAGGCACCCCGCCACTTCATTATTGTCAAAAATGGGAGTTGCGCTGATCTCGGATATCTTGCGTATAGGGTAGATAAGCGTCAATTCTGCCGACACGGGCTCTCCTTTTTCCAATACAGAATTTATGACGTCCGAGATATTATTGTTGCGTATGACCTCCAGGAAGGTCTTCTTCTCCGCGTCTTTTTTAGAGACCGCGAATATCTTCTCTATGGTAGGGTTTATAGAGATTATGCGGCCTTCTTTATCTACGACGATGACCCCCTCTATCATGCTGTTGAAGATCGCGGCGAGCTTCTGGTTTTGCGTCTTGACCTCTTTGATCTTATCTTCTATGTCCTGGGCCATCCTGTTCAGGGTATTCGCAAGCTCCCCTATCTCGTCTTTAGGGCCTTGGAGTATCCTGCGGCTAAAGTCGCCTTCCGAAAATCGACGCGAAACATGTATCATCCTGTTGATCGGCCGGATAGTACTCCCTGCCACTATATATCCCAGGATCAAAGCCAATAGAAGCGCAAAGATAAGCCCTATTACGACTATCCTTCTGATGGTGGATAACGTTCTCTGCACGCTCTCCAGCGGCAACGCCAACCTCAGGATACCGTTAATTTCACCATCATCTTTAAGAGGCAGCGCCACATAGAGCATATCTATCTTGATGGTCGAAGAATAGCGCGTATCGATGCCGATATTACCCGCTAAGGCGGCCATTACCTCCGGGCGATTGATATGGTTCTCCATGTGCGCTATCTCTTGCTTTGGTTTTTCGGAATCGGCAAGCACCATGCCTCTCCTGTCGATGACAGTGATACGGCAGCTTGTCCTGGATCCCAGGGTCTTTACTAAAATACCCAGGGAGGCGGGGTCTTCCCTTTTTATGCTTTCGGCAGTGATCTGGTCCTCGATAAGACGGGCCTGGGTGATAAGGGACGATTCGATATTATGGAGAGAATTTTCTTCGAGCTTTTTGTCCAGGAAGAAGGCTATGAAGGCGAACGATACCAGTATCACGAGGACATATGAAAGGATAAGCTTTGACCTGAAACTTCTCTTGATAGCCATCCGGCCCCTACTCTTCGTCTTCGAATCTATACCCGTAATTCTTTACGGTAACGATACGCCTTGACTCGCCCTTTAACTTCTTACGCAGTGTCCTTATATGCACATCTACGGTCCGGGTCTGTATCTCCAGGGCCTGGTCGAATCCCCATATCGTATCCAGAAGATGGTCCCGCGACAAGACCCTGCCCTTTGATATCATCAGTGTCTTAAGAAGCTCGAACTCTTTTCCGGTGAGCTCTACCGGCTTACCCTTAAGGGTCACCGCGATCTTAGCCAGATCTACGGTCAGGTCGCCTGCCTTCAGCACCTCCGGCATCTTCTCTTTCTCTTTGCCGCGGCGCAGGACCGCCTTTATCCGCGCGATCAATTCCCTGGGGCTGAAGGGCTTGGTCACATAGTCATCCGCCCCTAACTCAAGCCCCACGATCTTGTCCGACTCCTGGCTCTTTGCTGTCAGCATGATGACCGGGACCGACGCGGTCTTACTGTCACCCTTGAGCTTTTTACAGACCTCTAAACCATCCATACCCGGGAGCATGAGGTCCAGGATGATCAGGTCCGGGGGAGCGCCCCTGGCCGAATCTACGGCATCTTCCCCGTTACGGACAGAGAGGGTCCTGAACCCCTCCTTCTTGAGGTTATAGTCAAGCATCTTGACTATATCTTTTTCGTCTTCTACGATCAGTATCGTCTCTTTCATTCCTCACCCTGCAGGTAAGCGCTTTTACGCCCTTATTTTACCACTTTCCGGGAAGATATTGAAGCAAGATTACATCTAGAGACGTTTTCCAAGTTGTGCTGGAACCTGTACCCATCAAGAAGCACATGGCGAAAATTTTAAAAAAAGTTGCAATAATTTTCAAGATTTTGGCATCTATATATATGGGAGGTGGCCATGCCAACAGGACCAAGAATCATATTGGATAATGTACTATATCACATTATGGATAGAGGCAATCAAAAACAGGCGGTATTTATAGATAGTTCAGATTTTGATACTTATCGTAAAAGGCTACGTTTATATAAAAAGAGGTACAAATTTAAGCTATATGGATATTGTCTCATGAAGAATCACATCCATTTACTAGGAGAGATTGATAAAAAAGAAGATCTGGCAAAATTTATGCATGGCTTAACACGATCGTACACTGCTTATTTTAACAAAAAATACGATAAAGTGGGACAGCTATGGCAAGGAAGATTTATCAGCAAAATAGTCGCAAAAGACGAATATGCGATCGGATGCATAAATTATATAGAACATAATCCGGTTCGTGCCGGTATAACGATAGCTCCATATGATTATGAATGGTCTAGCTATAAAGAGAGGGTTTTAGAACAAAACTCGAAGGGGAATCTGCTGAATTCACTGAGCTTATAGGTACAGGTTCCCGAAGGAATTGGAAAACGTCTCTGGATAAATTTGGGGAAGGATTCGGTCCTCCGCTCGCAGAGCTCGCTCCTGAACGGCCAAATTACAGGTCACGAAGTGACACCTATGTAAAGAGGATGAGATCTTAAGAGAAGGAGAAATATTCTCCTTCTCTTAAATACAGGTTAATTCAGTATGCCTTGTTGAATTCATTTACGGAGGGGGTGACAGTGAGCGTCCGGGGTGTATGCTTATATGAGCGAACGCCATGGAGGGGGAACCCAAGGTTCCCCCTATGGAATTCTGAGGATTCACAAGACCTACCTAATCTATCTCTGGGTGGTCGCAGTGAATCCGAAGAATGGTGGTGAGGGAAGGATTCGAACCTTCGAAGGCGTGAGCCGTCAGATTTACAGTCTGATCCATTTGGCCGCTTTGGTACCTCACCGAAATTTATATGCAATAGCTATGGAGCTAGCAGAGGGGATCGGCTACTCCGGCGTCCAGAGGCCGCCTCCGTAGCCAGCCGGCTCGCTGTCGTCCAGAGGACTCTTCCTCCCTCCGGTCGGCGCTCGCCGGCTTCAATTCCTCACAACATGTCTCCATAGGTAATAGACCTGGAGCTAGCGGGAGGAATTGAACCCCCGACCTGAGGTTTACAAAACCCCTGCTCTACCAGCTGAGCTACGCTAGCGTCCTTAAAACCTCGGGTAGTTTATTTAAAAGATCGGTAGCAACGAGGCTTAAGGGACCTTTCTCCTTAAGCGCCAGGTCGCCGGCAAGGCCGTGGAAGTATACCGCGAGCGCCGATGCAGAGACCGGGTCCATCCCCTGCCCTATGAAGCTCGCGACTATACCCGTCAGCACATCGCCGACACCGCCGGTCGCCATGCCGGGGTTACCGGTCCTGTTTATGTAAAGCTCTCCGCCAGGCCCGGCCACCACGGTCTCGTGCCCCTTTAAAATTAAGACAATATTATACTCGCCGGCAAACTGGAGCGCAATCTCTTTTCTGTTCTTTTGTATATCCCCTGTTTCTTTGCCGGTCAGCCGCGCCATCTCGCCCGGATGGGGTGTCAGGACAACCGGCTTTTTGACGTTCTTCAATATGGGGAGGTGCCCGGCGAGCGCATTCAGGCCGTCGGCATCGAGGACCATCGTCTTATCCAGCTTCGTCACCAGGTTACGTACCAGGGTCTGTGTCTCCCTGTTCTGCGAAATGCCCGGCCCGATCGCGACGCAGTTGCATCCTTCGGCGAACGCCAGGAGCTCCTTCTCCGCAAGTAAACTCAGCGACCCGTCGCGCGTCTCGAAGAACGGCCGGACCATGACCTCTGTGAGCTTCGCCGCCAGTATCGGATGTACGCTCTTCCCTGCCGCGAGCGTTACTAGGCCGCTCCCTGCCAATAAGGCCGCCTGGCCTGTGAGGTACGGCGCCCCCGTGTAACCCGACGAGCCTGCCATGACAAGGACGTGGCCATAATCCCCCTTATGGGAGTCGGCGGCCCTCTTCGGGAACTTCTCGAGTATCCCGCGTATCTCTATCTCCACTATCTCCCCTTCCTGACAAGTATGACGTTCGCGACCGCGTAATTTTTCGAATGGGCCATGCTCACGATCACGTTGTTTATCTTCTTCTTCTTCTTCAATTTGAGCGCGTCGTCATGGAACTCTATGACCGGCTTCCCTTCGCGGTCATTGAAGACCTCTATCTCGGTCCATTTGATGGGGTTGGCATGCGGTTCGCCGAACGCCTTTACGACCGCCTCTTTTGCGGCGAACCTGGCGGCAAAGTGCTGGTGCGCGAACCGTTTTGAGCTCGAGTAGGATATCTCTTTGGGCGTGAATATCTTGGTCAGGAAGTTATCGCCCCATTTCTGTATGGCCTCCCGCATCCGGAAGACCTCCACTATGTCCACGCCGGCGCCGGCGATCATCTGATCAACCCTGCCATTTCGCGTACGGCGGCCCCAAGGCCCGCGAATATGGACCGGACGACTATGGCATATCCGATATTCAATTCATTCATACCTTTTATCCGCGCTATGCGTGATACATTTTTGTAATCGAGGCCGTGCCCCGCATTGACCTCGAGGCCGAGGCCCCGGGCATATTCGGCCGCATATACGAGCTTCCTGAACTCCCTGTCCGCCGAGGCCCCGGACCGGGCATTCGCGTACTCGCCCGTGTGGAGCTCGATGATACGCGCCCCGGCCCTGTACGACGCGTCGATCTGCGGCTTAAGCGGGTCTATGAAGAGGCTTACGTCTATGCCGCTACCCGCAAGACGCCCCGTTGCCTTCCTGACGCGCCCTTCGTTACGGACGACGTCAAGGCCACCCTCCGTAGTAAGCTCCTTACGCCTCTCGGGCACAAGCGTCGCCTGTTCCGGCCCGATCCGGCACGCGAGATCGACTATATCTTTCGCTATCGACATCTCCAGGTTGAGCCGCGTCTTTACGGACTTCCTGAGCCTGATCACATCCGCATCCTTTATATGCCGCCTGTCTTCGCGGAGGTGGCAGACGATCGAATCGCACCCCGCCTCCTCGCAGACCCTGGCCGCATCGACGGGGTCCGGGAATGACGACCGCCTCGCCTCTCTGAGCGTCGCCACATGATCTATGTTGACCCCCAGCTTTACCATATAGCTCTCTTATTATTCCTTCTCGATGGGTACCGTCACCTGCACAAGCGTCTCTTCCATGAAGACGCCCGGCGCGATCGGGTTCAGAGGTACGGATCTGGTGAACGTCTTGGAGGCCCCTCCGACGTCGAGAGGTATGGTGTACGCGTAACGCACCTTCCCGAGGAGGTCGCGTGTACCCACAACGATGCAATATTCGGGAACGACTATGACTTGGTCCCTTATCACCCTGTACCCGCTCCTCAACTTGCCTACGAATATCGGTTTGATCGTAAGTTTCTTGGATGATATGCCCTCGGTCGGAAGTATCCTGCGCAGGAACTGCTGTTCCTCCTCCGTGCCTTTATTCAGCTCTTTTACGATATAGAACCAGCAGATGAGGGCAAGTATGAGAGCCGCTATCTTAAGGCCTATGTTCTTTGTAAAGAGGTCCTTCAGTGACCGGATCATTGTTTGCGGGCCCTTTTCGGTTTATAAAATATGCCCTTCAGTATTTCCCGAAGTTCGGACTCTTTGACATCGCGCATCAGCTTGCCGCCTATAGCCACGGAGATGGCGCCTGTCTCTTCGCTCACTACGATACAGACGCCGTCCGTCTCTTCGCTGAGGCCTATCGCGGCCCTGTGGCGCGTACCGAGTGATTTCGATATGTTCGCTTCCTGGCTGAGCGGCAGGAGACACCCGGCAGCGACTATCCTGTCCCGCTGTATGATGACCGCGCCGTCGTGGAGCGGCGTCTGGGGCATGAATATTGATACGAGGAGCTCTTCGGAGACCTGGCCGTCCAGCAGGATGCCGCTTTCGATATATACCTTAAGGCCCGCTTCCCGCTCGATCGCTATTAGGGCCCCGGTCCGTTTCGTTGAAAGGGTCACCGCGGCGCGCGATATCCTCTCGATGACCTCCATATCTTCCTGGTAAAGGCCGAATTGCCCCAGTCGGGCAAGCCCCCTGCGCAACTCCGGCTGGAAGATGACGACGAGCGCTATTATGGAGATGGGCACCAGGCGTGTGATGACCCAGTTTATGGCATCCAGATGCAGCTGCTGCGTGGCGACGAATATGACGCCGATGATGACGAGCCCCTTGAGGAGCTGTTCCGTGCGGGTACCCTTTATAAGCAGGAGGACGGTGTAGATGGTATACCAGAGTATCAATATTTCCAGCACCATCTTCCAATGCGTCATGAACTGCATATCAGTTGACGATCCTATTTTGCGTTATGCTGTCGGCGATGCGCACCGCCTGCACCGCCTCCTTAACATCATGGACGCGCACTATGCGCGCGCCCTTGACTGCCGCTATGGCGCACGCGGCAACCGTCCCTGTCACCCTCTCCTTCGGATCATCTATCGCGAGCACCTTACCTATGAAGGATTTACGGGACGGCCCTACGCACACCGGCTGCCCCAGCACGCCGAGCTCTGCCAGCCGCCCTATCACCTCGAGACTCTGCCCGGCCGTCTTGGCGAACCCGATCCCCGGGTCGACGATGATCCTCCGCCTCTCTATGCCGCCTTTGCGGGCTATCGCCACCGACCCCTTAAGGTCCCGGATGATATCCCGCATCAGGTCTGCGTATGAGGTGTGCGACTGCATGTCGCGCGGCGAGGCCCTCATGTGCATCGCTATGACCGCCGCGCCGTGCCGCCCGGCTACGCGCGCCATGCCGGGGTCATATTTCAACCCCGATACGTCATTCACGATCGAGGCGCCCTCTTCTATCGCCGCTTCGGCGACCTCGGCCCTTCTCGTATCGATCGACAGCGGTATATCAAGTTTCCCGGCCAGGGCCTTTATCACCGGGATCACACGGTCCAGCTCTTCTTCTACCGCGACCTCTCCTGCCCCGGGCCTCGTAGATTCACCGCCTATATCTATGATGTCGGCTCCGTCGCGCGCCATCTGGAGCGCATGCGCCGTTGCCGCGCCGGCGTCAAAGAACTGACCCTTTTCCGAAAAAGAGTCGGGTGTCACGTTGAGGACACCCATCACATATGTCCGCTTGCTCAGGGCGAGATCGAAATCCCCCGCCTTGATATCAAAATCAGGAATTCGCGGTATTCGTCGGCGGCTTACCTTCGCCATTGCCGGCCCCGCCTTTCTCGTCGCGCGCAAATCCCAGCAGGACCCGCACCTCGTCCACTTCCAGCACTTCCTTCTCAAGGAGCCTCTCGGCAAGGAGTTTAAGCCGGTCCCTATGCTTCACCAGCTCGTTCTTGGCGCGGGTGTAACATTCGTCGATGATCCTGCGGACCTCCTGATCGATGAGAAGCGCCGTCTGGTCGCTGTAGTTGCGTTCCTCTATAAGGTCCCTCCCGAGGAATATCTGCTCCTCCCTGTGCCCGAACGTAAGATGGCCCATCTTCTCGCTCATGCCGAAGCGCGTTACCATCTTGCGCGCGATAGCGGTCGACACCTCAAGGTCGTTCTGGGCGCCCGTGGAGAGCTCGTTGAATACTATCTCCTCGCTTGCGCGCCCGCCGAGTATCCCAGTGATCCTGCCGAGGAGTTCCTCTTTGGTGACTATATAACGGTCTTCGGTCGGGAGGCGTATGGTATAGCCGAGCGCCATGCCTCTGGGCAATATGGAGACCTTGTGGAGCGGGTCCGCACCGGGTATCACAAGCGCCAGGAGCGCATGGCCGGATTCGTGATATGATATTATCGCCTTCTCCTGTTTGGATATCACCTTCGACTTCCGCTCCGGGCCGGCCATGACCCGTTCGATAGATTCGTTCAACTCTTCCATCGTCACCGACTCTTTGTTGCGCCGCGCGGCAAGGAGAGCCGCCTCGTTGACGAGGTTCGCCAGGTCCGCGCCCGAAAACCCGGGCGTCTGGCGCGCCAGTGAATTCAGGTCCGCCTCTTTGGCGAGCTTCACGTTCTTCGTATGGACTTTGAGTATCGCCTCACGGCCTATTATGTCGGGCCTGTCTATCACGATCTGGCGGTCGAACCTGCCGGGGCGAAGCAGTGCCGGGTCGAGGACGTCGGGCCTGTTGGTGGCGGCGATCAGTATGACCCCCTCCTGCGTATTGAACCCGTCCATCTCCACAAGGAGCGCGTTCAGCGTCTGCTCCCTCTCATCGTGGCCTCCGCCTATCCCCGCGAACCGCTGGCGGCCGACGGCATCTATCTCGTCGATGAATATTATGGCGCCGCGCCCCGACTGCTTTGCGGAGCGTTTCGCCTGGTCAAAGAGATCGCGCACCCTGGATGCGCCCACGCCGACGAACATCTCGACGAAATCGGAACCGGATATCGAAAGGAACGGCACGTTCGCTTCGCCCGCGACGGCCTTGGCCAATAACGTCTTACCTGTGCCGGGCGGCCCCATCAGCAGGACTCCCTTGGGTATCTTGCCCCCCAGGCGCTGGAACTTCTTGGGGTCTTTCAGGAACTCGATGACCTCCTTCAGCTCCTCCTTGGCCTCATCTACTCCTGCGACGTCCTCGAAAGTCACCTTCTGCTGCCCGTCCGAAGCGAGCGTCGCGCGCGACTTCCCGAAAGCCCATATACGCCCGCCTCCGCCGGCGCCCCCTCCGCGATATACGAATATCCATAGGAAGAGTATGAAAAGGATCATCGGCCCCAGCGAATAGAAGAGGTTCACCCAGAGCGTCTTCGGCGGCCTTATCTCGAACTCCTTAACATTCTCGCGCAGGAGCCGTATCAGGTCCTGGTCGGCTTCCGGGATGTTAACGACGAATTTGCCGCCGTCGGAGAGCTCTCCCTTGATCACATTATCGGTCTTTATACATGACACTATGCGCTTCGTGACCGGGTTCTCTTTTACTATATCGAAGAATTTCGAATACCCGATATCCTGCGTCGGCTTTTCTACCCCCTGCCCGCCGGCCCTGAAAAGATAGACGATGCCCAGCACTATGAGGAACCATATGACGAGGTTCGACCCGTTCTTCACGGGTTTCTGCTGTTTCTTTTTCCTGTTATTCTTTTGCATATTCTCCTTAAATCCGTTATTTGGTTTATATTACCAAAATAATAATATGGAAGCAAGCATTATAATAGATAAAACTCGAGCGTTTCACCGGTCCTCTCCAGCCGTACACCTCCGGGCAGGTCTAGAGCGTTCCCTTTTCGGTTATACCTTATGAAATGCTCTATCTCTTTCCAGTGCCTGAACGAGAGTTTCTTCACCTCGCCCCCTATCTGCCCGAGCATATCGCGCAATATCTCCTTCTGCAGCGCTTTCGGCTGTACGACGAGGTCCTTCAGTTTTATCGTAAGCCGCCCGTTCCGGGAACCGATCTTCCCTTCCCTGGCCTTCGCCTTCTCCTCGTTTATGAACTCGAGGTCCTCCCTCAGGTGTTCGGCGAGATTGGAGAGCGACCTCTTCAGCCGCGGGTTATACTTCTCGAGGAACGGGATGATCTCGGACCGCACCACATTGCGGAAATATACCGGCTCGACATTGGTGCTGTCTATCCTGTACGGGACGCCTTTCTTATCCAGGCAATCCTTTATCTCGCTCTTCTCCAGCTCGATCAGGGGCCGTATCACCCTGATGGCGCCCTCTTCCCGGACGGGCGCTATGCCCGCCATACCCTTGAGCGCGGTCCCTTTCACGATCCTCATCAGCACGGTCTCGGCCTGGTCGTCGAGGGTGTGCCCGGTGGCCACGACGCCTGCCCCGCACCTTTTCGCCGCTCTTGCAAAGAACTTGTACCGCTCTTCCCTGGCAGACTCCTCGGTCGAAAGCCCTCTCTTCCTCGCGGCCCTGATATCTATCCGTTCATGGATGCATCCGACCCCAAGGTCCTTCGATATCTCCTTCACAAAACCGGAATCCGCCTCCGACTCTTCGCCGCGCAGGCAGTGATCGAGGTTGCAGACCCATAATTCGCGTATGCCGAGTTTCTTCTTCAAACCGGCCAGGGCATGCAGGAGGAATACGGAATCGGGGCCCCCGGAAACGGCCGCGAGCACGGTATCTCCGGCCCTGACCATATCATAGTTCTTGACGGTCTTCAGAATGCGTTCTAAATGTGCCTGTGGCAGGGCCATCCTGTGGGCCTTCTTATCTGTAGTTACAGAAATTGAGCGCGAGCGGGAAATCTATCTTTCGCAGGTGAGCCATGACCGCCTGGAGGTCGTCCTTCTTCGGCGAGAATACCCTGACCTTCTCCCCCTCTATCTGCGGCTGTACCTTCAGCCCCAGGCCCTTTATGACGGCGACCAGGTCCTTCGCCTTCTCCTTCGGGATCCCGGTAGCGATATCGACCTCCTGCTGGAGGTGGCCGCCGAACACCTGCTGCGGGTCCTTGAACGTGAGCGACTTGAGCGAGACGCCGCGCTTGGCGAACTTGCCCGCCAGGATATCCTTGACGGAACGGAGCTTGAAGTCGTCGTCGCCCACAAGGAGGAGCTTCTTCTCGGCGCGGTTGAAGTCGATCGATGACTTGCTGTTCTTGAAGTCATAGCGCTGGGCCATCTCCTTCTTCGCCTGGTTCACCGCGTTATCGACTTCCTGCATATCCACTTCGGAAACTATATCGAATGAAAAGTTCTCTTTGGCCATCTCTAACCTACCTTCTTTCCGCCGTCCTTCCCGCAGCGCGGGCACTTCAGCGCATCGCCGTCATCGGCGTCCTTCTTCGGCAGTTCCACGCACCACGCGTGTCCGCAGAACGAGCACATCACATCTTCCAATACCGGTTTATCGGGCATATTCTTCTCCTTATAAGTTAATATTAAGCATGTATAGGTTAATATTAAAGGCGCGCGCCGTCAAGTGGTATTTAATGAATTCAATTTTGCCTTTTACAAAGCGAGACGCTGTGCTATAATAGCGACCGTCACTTTTGGCGGGGTAGCTCAGTCTGGCAGAGCAGTCGGCTCATACCCGGCGTGTCACTGGTTCAAATCCAGTCCCCGCTACCAATTTTTCCTGGTCCCCTCCTTCGCAGCTTCTGATATTCAGAGATGTTTTGCTTCGGAGGGCAGGCTGCCGCTCCCTCGCCTTTTGTTTCTATAGGGCATTCAACGCTCTCGAGGCGTACCAATGACAGATCGTGGATACTAGGCGCCGTAGTGCCCTATACTCCAAAAGGCTCGGTCGCGTCATACTAAAATTTCCTCTGTGAAATTTTAGTATTTTAATAGCCTATAGATTATCCCAAATTTTTCCTTTATAAAAATTTGGGATCATACTAAAATTTCCTCTGTGAAATTTTAGTATTTTAATAGCCATAGCTTATCCCAAATTTT
>JBAZKM010000016.1 GCA_041650805.1 Candidatus Omnitrophota bacterium
CTTCGGGAGTTTCCATGATAGCGGGTGCTATGGGAGCGCGTAACGGTACTGGCGTTCCCTGGACCTGTGCTGTCTCAACGGATTCTACTGCCTGCGGCGTAGCGCGAACTGACGGCACCTGACCCATTGTCGGAGCGCCGCTCTCCGGGGCTGCTACAGGAGCTGCTACAGCAGTAGCACGAGGTGAGGCTACGCCTTCACCTGCTTCACCCGGCGCTGCTACAGCGGCGGCTTTCTCAGAGGCGCGCGTTGCCTGAGGCGCCGTCTGGCCTGTCGTGGCGGCACTCGGCGCCGTAATAGGTGTCTCTGCTTCTACCGGCGTCCTTAACTGTGTGCCGGCTAATGTTGAGGTCTGGGCGGAAGCGCTCGGAGCGGCCACTGCTGCGGCGGTGCGAGGCGCGGCCTGTGCCTGCGCCTGAGGTCCGACTTCGGGAGTTTCCATGATAGCGGGTGCTATGGGAGCGCGTAACGGTACTGGCGTTCCCTGGACCTGTGCTGTCTCAACGGATTCTACTGCCTGCGGCGTAGCGCGAACTGACGGCACCTGACCCATAATAGGAGTAGTACTCTCAGGCACTTCTACAGGAGCCGCTGCGCTCGGGGTGCGAGGCGCGGCTACGCCTTCACCTGCTTCACCCGGCGCTGCTACATGTGCCGATGACGGAGCTCTTGCGGCCACTGCCGCCGACGAACCGGTGCCTGCCGCCATCCCGCTTGTAGTCGCGGACGACGTCCCGGCGATAGCAGAGATTAGTAACATTCCGATTATTCTCACCCCTATATTTATCACCGTCTGAACCATACCCTTATTGGCGAGATAATCCTTCACTCTATAATATGCCGTTTGCGCAAGACCAAGCATCGCCTGCGTGCCTGAGGTCATCGCCGGGGCAGGCCCCCTGGGACGGGTTTCCGAAGGAGGTTCGGTCCGCGGCCTGGCCTGGACTGCCTGGGCCGTTGCGCTTACCGAGGAGCCGGCACCGGACTCTGCGGCGCCGAAGATATCACCCTTCGGGAGCCGGCTCTCCGGAGTGAACTTTATCTCAACACCGCACGCCCTGAACCTTTCAGCGTTCTCGGTGAACCACCCCTCCCAATCCGATTCTGTTACCAGCGCTCCTTTAGAGGCAAGCGCGCTTGCTTCATTCAATATCGCAGCATACCCTTCCCTGTTGAATGAGGAGCGGTCTGTGCGATACTCTGTGCGGCCGACACCCGGCTTTACTATAAAGAAGGAGGTCCTGTCGAATCTTTCCGCCTTCCTGGTAGTTACATCCAAGCCGCTAGGCACAGGAGTGTCATTATGCGTATGGGCGGCGACATCGGGTGTTGCAAAATAGGCAGGTAGTGCAGTAACCGCAACGCCATGTGTAAGATATACACTTCCGTCATCCCATCTGGTCATTGTCAACTCCGCACTCTCGCCGAATCTTTCGTTAAGGACGGCCTGTATCTCGCCTATAAGTTCAGGGGTCGCCATTCCCGGTTCCATCCTATAACCGCGGTTCTGGGTCATATGATCTACTATAGCGGCGGCCTGCGGCCTTGCGTTCGTAACGGCTCCCGAAACCGCGGGTGTGCCTGCGGACGCCTTGGGGGCGGCGGTATCGGCATCTGCGGCCGTAGTGGGCGTGCCCGCCTCTGCGCCGGTCCTCGGGACGCTCGGGAAGACACCGGTTATCGTCCCCAGTTCCCGCCACGGCATACTGCCCAATCCGTAGACGTCTATGCTCACGCCGCGCTCCGACAGGCGCTTCGAGAATGCCCCGGAGTCCGGCATCGTCCTTCCAATACCTAACTCCCGTCTGAAATTATTTACCGCGGCTGCCACATCCCACTGAGTTACAGGCCTGGTTATAGTGCCCTCTACGCTATCCTCTTCAACAAAGCTCTCTTTAATCTCCACCCTGGCGACAAATTCTCCGGCCACGATCCAGTGTACGGTACCTGGCTTGAACCCGGCCTCAAGATAATACGGTATGTCTCCTGTAAGCGTGCCGACCTCATCGATCCATGTCAGATTGGCGCTCGGTAACGGATGGCCGCTCGGATGGTTATGTATCGTCGTCCTGACATGGGACATGCCGTCTGAGCCATACTTGTTGTCCAGCAGCTCTGATATCATCGTCTGTCCTACCCTGTCAGCCCCTCCGACCACAAGATAGACCTCGCCGCTATCCATAAAGAACCACTGCATCTCCGCATCCTCTGTGCGCCCCACGGTAGTCAATATGCCCCTGAGCTCTTCTGCGGTGATATCGCTCGTCACCCTGAATATGGCCTGCTCATTCTCGGACCATGCGGCGCCCGAGGGAGGTATGGCGGGTTCGAGCGTTATACCGAGGTTCGATTCGATGACCCTCTGATGGCCCGCGGATATGGCTGCGGCACGCGCGTCCGTCATCGCCGGTCTCGTTGAAACAGGCGGCGTAGTCACTGCCGCTCCGGCCATGCCAACCGTTCCTGTCGTACCACCGGCTGACGTACCCGTCGATGATGCCTGAACCGCGCTGCTTGTCCCCGACTCCCTGGCCGCATTGAAGCTCATCCAGGCGACAATTTTGAATATGTTGTTGGCCCTGGTAAGGGCATTGGTATAGTAGGTAGCCGCGACCTTTACGCGGTCACGCGCCGCATCGAGCTCTTCCTGAGTCGCCTCTCCCGCCTCAAACCTCCTGCTCACCTCTACCAGCGAATCGCGGTTATAGTTTTCAGGATCCCCATATACATAGCTCCTTTCCGCTTCCAATGCCGCTACGCGCTCGTATGCCGCTTTTACGCGAGGATCGTTCTGGGCCGTTGTCCGGGCGGCGAGGATCTCCGCCTCAGTTGGATTCGCTACGGACGGCGGTGTGTACGGCATGTCGAGTCTTTGCCTGCTTGCTACATCTCTCTCCAGAGCGGCTTCATGTTCCAGGTCCAATTTCGGCAACAACGCTCTCTCTGTATCTATATATTCCGGCCCGGTTGCTCCTTCGGAGGTAACGGCTCCGCCCCGCGCGCTCCTGGCGGTGTTAAAGAGGTACCCCACTGCGGCCGCTATAGCCGGGATGAGGCCGATGTTCGCCTGGGAGACCCCGGCCGCCGTAACGCTGCCTTCGGAGAGCGAGCCGAAGAGGCCGCTCAAGCCCGGCATCATCGACCCTATGGCGGCCACTGATGCCACCAGCGCCGCGCTTATTGCAAGCGACGCCATCGTACCCTTCACCGGGTGCTCCTTCCTGTAACCGGCAAACTCTGCCAGCAGGTGTCCTGCCATACCGGTCCTCATATCTGCATCTCTTGCGGCCGCGATCGCCGCCCGGTTCAGCGCGAGAGACACGCCCAGTGTCGCCGCAATGCCCAGGCCGCTCTTAACCCCTATAGAGGTCCCCAAAAGCGACGACAGCGTCCCCAAGAGCCCCGACGTGAGGGCCGCGACAGCGCCTACATGGAGTATGACCGCCCCGAGCGCTAAGCTCAGTCCTATTGCCGCCACGGTCGCCAGCACAGGCCTCGATATGTTGATGCCGGAGAGCGCGCTGCCGCCGCCGATAAGGCTGCCTATCATGATCGCCACTCCCGCGCCTATGGCCAGTGCCGCTGCGCCTGCGACGGTCGGCGCCACGAGCGATACGGCACCTGAGGCAAACGAGGCCATCGTAGGTACGGCTATGGCGCCCGCGATGGAGGCTATCAGCGCGGCCCCGCCCAGGGCGATGAACGGGATCGCAAGGATCCCCGTAGCTATCGCCGTTGCGGTCATCATGATGCCCGGTATCTCCGGGGCGACGGCTGCCAGGCCCTGCGCTATGGCTGTGGTCTCCGAGAAGTATTGGCCCGTCCCTCCTTCACCCGCCGCCGATACGAACTCCTGCAGGAACTCGGATACTGCATTGGCGGTGATGGGGTCCATGCCGAGGGCTATCAGGCCCGGCGTGATCGCGTAGTCACCTGCAAAATTTTCTACGAACGCCTCATCTATCCAGGCCGCGGCCACCATCCCGAACTGGGAGTTCGCCTTGAACGGATTGGCCAGCATGCCTAAAAACCGCCCGATGACGGGTATCATTATGAGTAGGTCGGATACGGGCATCAGCGCGTTTATCATGAAGCCGAAGACGGCGCCCTGCGCGAAGCTCGCCGCTGCGCCGTATTGCATGAACTGTCCGATGAACCACCCTACGAGCACCTTCTCTATGACCCATCCCGCCACGAAGTCGGCGGCGGATGCTATGAACGATGCCATCGGTGAGGACGAATTGTTCCTCAGGTTAACGGCAAATATGTGGAGCGACTTGGCCACTCCCTGGAGAAGCGATGTGACGCCCATGAAGTCGAGAACATGGGCGTACCCGGAAAGGAGGGTCCCTATACGCCCTATATTCAGGACGCCTGTAAGGAATTGGAGCATGCCTGTTACACCCCTCAACCCTATCATCATCCCAAACCGGGTCACTATCTCGACAAATACGCCGCGTACCGTGATCGCCCTCGACACCTCTGCCGCGGCCGTGCCGGTCCTCGACATGCCGAATAGTATCGTACTCCACCTCTGACCCTCTATAGCACCCTTGAAGAGTTCGCCGCGGCTCAGAGATGCTCCGGCGCCGATGCCGGCCCGTATTCCCGGGGCGATCTCTCGCGAGCTCGCCGCTATTATATTCCTGAGCCCTACGGTCGTGAAGTGGCAGAGGAGCATCGTCCCGACGAACTCCAGGGCGAAGAAGACCGCCTTCATGAATGTGCCCAGCTCTGCGTGCTGTACATGTCCCACGAAATCGAGCGTGCCCCACGACAGGACGTTCATTATCGTTACGCCGAACTCGAACAGGTACGGATGGTTAACACGCATATAATTGAGCGCCTGGGTCGGCTTGAACGCATACCACCCCGCACCTACAGCCGCTCCGACTGCTAAGCCGATCACCGCGCCGAAAAGGCCTCCGCACATAAATCCTATCGTCGCGCCTGTGATGGCAGATACGAGCATGCTCTGGACTACTGGCGGCAGCACTATGCTCATAAGGGGCTGGGCTATGCCTCTTCCTATAATATCGACGAAGATACCTTTAAGGATAGAGACCGCGCCGTTCCACATTATATCGATACCGGCGGCCGCCATCCCGAAGTCGCCGGTGAATATGCCGGTCACCGTCCCGATGATCGCCCCGACGAATCCTATGACCATGACCCCGTTGCCGCCGAATATGTTGATGAGCCCGGGCTCGATTGAAGAATTCCACCAGTTGGACCATGAATGGTCCTGTAATCCTACGATGCCGGAGGTCATCATATTGGTCACCTGGCCGTTCTCCACCACTATCTGACCGAGTTTTTGAGAGGTGAAGATACCACTGGTGTCGCCGCTCCCTACGGATATGCTGTAATTTACGCTCCCGTTCGCGTTGTAGGAGTACTCTATCGCCATACCGAAGCTCTGGCTATAGTCGAGGAGGTAAGTCCCCGTCCCCACGGAACGCGCCTCGCTCGAGAGATAATTCGACATCGCGGCCCCGCCTACGGCCGACTGGTAAGCGGCGTTGAATGCGTCTATCGTCTGAGGCAGCGTCGACATGGCGTTCACGTTGTAACTTGTGAGCGTCATTGCCGACTGGTTGAAGACCTCTCTCGTGAGCTGGCCTGACGGGTTATAATTGGCCTGGTAAGCGACGTTCGTTACGCTGAAGGTCACCTTGTTGCCGTAGGAGTCGAACATCGTCACCTGGACGTTCTCGTAACCACGCACGTTCGTCGTGCTCCCATCAGGGGCGATCGTGGTGATATTATTCTGGTAAGTGGTGGTCGTCGTGTATACAAGTATGCCGTTGGAGTCGTACGCATTCGTCGTCTCCCTTATATACCATACCTGGACACCGGCGCCGCCGGCCCCGCCTCCTCCAGACCCTATGATCCTCCCCGTCTCCAGTTCATGCTCCCAGTACGGGTCTTCTTCATCCGGCTCATAACATGCCTGGTAAAGGTGGGTGTAGACGAACGACTCGGGTCCGTAATCCGGAGGTATCGTGCCCGGGTTCACGCTACCGGAGACCTTAGACCAGGACTCCTCAAAGAAATGAGGTATAGGGCTCTCTTCATATGACCTGAAGTTGCGGGACTCTGAGCTTATGTGCCGGTAGTATCCGCCCGGAGAATCGGTGTTGTCTGAACCTATGCTGGATCTGTAGTAGTAAGTGGTGTCGGGTCTATACCAGCCGGAATAGCTCTGGTCGGTTACGACCCTGGTGGTGCCGCCGGCCCAGTCTATAGTCACCGTATCTATGGAAGTTGCGGAATCGCCCGAGCCGTCACGATTCGCGTTACTATGCGTGCTGGCGCCCTCTGTAGTGACAAATACGTCAGCGTTGCCTGATGCCGAGTGACTAAAACCGGAACTGGTATGAGATTCCAGCGTCCCCCAGTAGGCCTCCTCTCCATAAACCCTATACCCCTCTACGACATTGGAGCTGCTATGAGCTCCCTCTATGTCATTCTGGGATATGAGGGTGCCGTCTCCGACCTTCGTCGTCCTGCTGTGCCTGTCATAATCGGTCACGCTAATGACGGTGGTCTTCTCCAGGGAGAGACCGGACCCGGAATATGTGATCGTCTCTGAATAATTAGTGTTCGATGACGATGAAATGGTCTTCTCATACCACTCTTCGTAAGTATTATCATCTTCCTCATAGCTTATATAGAAGGCGGATGTAGAACTGGTATTCGACGTCTTTACGGTGTTCCAGTAACCGCTGTCGGTGCGGACCCCGTGTTCTTCATTATGGGCGCCTTCCACTGTCGATTCCGAGGTCTGGCCCCAATCCCCGTCCATATTTATGGTCCCCCATGACCTCGAGCTTGAGCTCGGGGTATCATATACCTTGTCGTAGGTCAGCATATTGTTACCCGGCGCGTACGTTTCGGATTCCGAAGACGTAAATTCGGCCGTAGATTCGTACGTCTTCGTCACGAGGTCGGGGAGATACCCGCAGGTCGTCGTGGTGCCCTCGACGGTCTTGGTATGGTTCTGTATCCCGCCCCATCCCTGATAGTATGTGGTGCGTTCGTCGAATGCGTAACCGGATATGCCCTCCAGAAGTTGCCCGGCGTCATTATTTACGAAATTATTAGACGTCTGGTTCTGATGCTGCATCTGGAGGGAACCGTCCGGATAGTAGGTCGATTCTTCCAGGGAAGTGCCCTGATTAAATTCGATGATCTGTCCCTGGAGGTTCCACTTCGTCGAGCCGGCGGAGAAGCTCTGCTCCCACATGCTCTGTATATAACCGCCGGAGTATGTGATCCTGCGGTCCATGCTCGAACCGGTGTCGCTGCTGATGATCTGTCCCCCCACCCAGCTCTGCGCCGCCCCGACCATCGTATGCCATATGTGGTTCGCGCCCGGTATCGCCGTCTCCCACGAACTGTAGGACGTTGTGGCCGACCTGTAGACGACCCCGCCGTAATAGCTGAAATTTTCGCTGTACCCGACCTCTGTCGACTTGTCGATGTTGCCGTAGATATCCTCATATGATTCGGTAGTATAGCCCTGGAGCGTCGTCTTCGCCGTGCCGTCGGAATTGTTCTCCGTCATAGAGCCGATATGGTTATAGCTGTATGAGCTTATATCTCCGGGCTCCTCCATGGGATCGTAGTAGTATTCATACCTTGACTCATAGTCCGAACTGGTCGACTTCAGGATACCGGACCCGTCATACCATGAAGAGCTGCTCCCGGTTATCGTCTTACCGCCGGAATAGCCATAACTCGACCTAGACTCGGTGTAATAGGCGGTCGCGGTACTGAGGCGCAGGTTCGGTACCCACATGGAGTACGAGTTGGACAGGCTGAAGCTCTCTGATGTAAACGTCCCTGCCGCCGAGCTGCTTGAGTGCTTATTGTATAAGCCCGTCTCGCTCTTCAGCGCGCCTACCGCATCTCCCAGAGTCCATCTCGATACAGAGCTCTGTATCCCGGTGTCTTCGACGAGATACCAGCCGGGCAGGCCGCTCGAATAAGGCACTTCGGACTTCGTATAGGTATAGCCGGAGACCTCTTCGGTCAGGAACCCTCTCCAGTCACCCTTGGCGTTATACTGTACCGATTCTGTTATATTTGTGCTGGGCGCTGCGCCGTATGTCATCGTGGCCTGCCTGGTATATCCCGTCATGAGCGACTGGGCCGCGCCGTTATAGTAATAGCGGTTGGAGCTGGCGGCAACGATATTTTCGTATAAGGAGCTGAGCCCTGCGTCAGGCGTGACTGTATCATGGCCCGACGGCCCCACGGCCCCCTGGAAGAATACCTTGTTTATCGTGGATATATATCCGGTATCTTCGCTCAACTTTACTACGTCACCCGTTTCGTAATTATAACCCCAGGTGGTCGAGGTGGCTGTCTGGACGCGTATATCGTTGGACATGACCGAAGCGTTATCGCTGTAGCAGGTCAGGTCGCCCGAATAATTGTATCCGGTCATGTTGGATGCGTGGAACCATACAGGCGTAAGCGACCACGTGTCGTTCCTGCCTATCGCGTAATCTTTATGGATGCTTCTCGTCCCACCAGCCGGGCCTGTCTCGTTTATTACCTCGTTAAAGCCCTGGGTCTCCTCTTTCTTCCTGTTCGCCCTGCCCGACTCATCGAAATACTCCGCCTGCTTTTCAAATACGGTGGCCGTGCTGTCGCTGATAAGTTTAGTTGAATAATCGGTGATGTCGGCGTAGAACTTTTCGCTGAACGCGGAATACCCCACAAGCTCGCTCAGCAGGTCATCGTTGGTCGTAGCGCCGGGCTCGTGATAGGTATCATTCCCGTCGTAGGTCTCCTGTTGATCTATGGTATCGAGGCTGTATGAATGGATCAGATTATAAGCTCTGGCCGAACCGTACTCCTGCAGCTTCGTCGAAGTTGACTCGCTGGCGTCCGAGGTGATCAGGCCGGTCGAAGCACTGTACTCCTTCCTCGTCGCAAACTCGGTGTAGCTGTAATCCCGGAGTATCTGTCCGTAGAGGGCCGGCACATCCGGGGTCCCCTCGTTACCGAAGTATATCTTCTCGGTGGTGGCCTTATATGCGCCCGTGTCGGACGTCATCGCAACCTTGAAAGTCGTCTTTCCGCTGCCCGGGTCCATCAGCACGATGCGGCTATCCGCAAAAGTATATGAGCGTGAAAATTCCGTGTCGTCGAACTCGTAAAGTACCGTCTGGTCTTCCGGGTCCTCAAAGGAGCCGGCGGGTTCGGAGGTATCTTTCGTGACGGTGTGCGTGTTCTTGTAACCCTGCGTGTAGAACTTCTGGTTATTGTCCTCGGGCAATGACAGGACCGCGAGTATCTCGTAATTCGTCCCGAGGCCGCCGGTCTTGCCTGCGTCGATCCAGTATTCCATCAGCCGTGCTTCTACCGCCGCCTCGTTCTCTGCGCTTATCGAGACCGTGAACGCGCCGAGATTTATAAAACCGGTCTTCTCGAGAAGCTTCATCATCTCAAGGTGCGTCAGTTTGTCGAATGCGCCATCATTATCGGCAAAATCATGATATTCGAGCGACCTGAGCACCCCTCCGCACCTCGATAGGAACTGGTCATAGTAACTCTCCCATGCCCCGGCGTAGAGGGCCTCGAATACGTTCTCCTTCAGGAAGCTCTTCTTGTTCCTGTAATATTCGCATTCGGTCGTCTTGAGCGCACTGGTGGCCGACGCGGTCAGGACCGACTTTTTGATCGGGTCCATAGGGTTGTTGTACCATACCCTGTACGGGTCCTGCCCCTTGGCATACCACTCGACCGATTTCGACATCTCCGTTATGGTGGTGAGCGTCTTTATATAATCCGGGTCGTCTTCATGGCCGGAGGCGTATACGGCGTTTATCACTATATGGCCGTCCTCGGCATAGCTCCTCGCGTCGATCCTTGTGTCTCCCGGGCTCGGGGCGCCGACATCGTCAGAATGGGTGTACTGGCCGTTCCATGTCGCCATCTTGCCGAAATCTATGATGATAGCCTCGTTCTGGGCGTTATACTCACGCTCGTGGTAATTGTTGAGGTATAAGGTCATCAGGCCGTAGCCCTTCCAGACCTTCCGTTCGCCGGCGTCGTAGGTGATGCTCCTCTCGGCGTTCCGTCCCAGCCACTGGTCATCGAGGTTCCTCTGCTCCTCATAGACACGGATTACGCCGGTATATGAATCCCATACGCCGTTATTCTGGTCTATGAAACCGGTGAGCGTCTCCCTCCACCTGTATATACCCTCTTCATCGCCGGACTGGTACGTATCGTTCGGGTCATAAGAGGTGACACCCTCTAGGGACCTGTGCATCGTGTAGTTGGTCCTGTTGTAGCCGGGATAACCGAGATACGAGTCGAGCCCCTTCCCTGTCACGGTGAGGTCATATATATCGCTATTGTCAAAATGCGCGCTGGTGGCGCCCAGGGTCGGTTCTTTGGCATACTTCTGCTCGCTCGTCGTCTTCGTTTTGCCCCAGGATGAGAACGCGACCGCCTTTATAGTGAATTCAGCGGGCTTGAACGTGCCGGAATCCGGGTTCTCCGGATCGTAATCCGCTGTATATGCGTGGTCATACTCTTTGTATACGAGGGTGGTCCCCGCGTCGTTGAACGACTCATTAAAATCGCCCGACAGGTCCTTTACCCTGTACGGCATGCTGTATTTGGCACGGTTTTCGGACCGCAATCCCTTGACGACCTGCACCGCCATCGGCCTCGGGTTGTCCCAATCCGTGACCGGCTCGCCCTCTTCGTCCGTCCCTCTCCCTTCCCAGATAGAGCGCGTATTCATCTCGTCCCATACGTATTGCGCCACCGAGATATCATCCTGTATGGCATATATCTCTTTGTAGTCGCTCACGGCAGCTGTAAGGGCATCGAAGTCCGTAACGCCCGTGTATGATGTAACGGCCCTTTCGCTCATGATATCGTAGAGGAGCGTGCTCTTTATGATGCCTGCGTAATCCATGCCCCAGGTCAGATACTGGCTTCCCAATACGAGGTCGGCCTTGGCCCAATCGGCATTCTTCTGTGTGAGGGCATCGCCTATCTCGGTCCCTGCAGTAAGGTCTGTCATAGATGCGGGCTTGAACCACTCAAAGGCCTGGTCATAATCGTAGAGGTAATAGCCGTTCAGGTGGGCCAGGTCGCCGGTGAATAGGACCGCGTCCCCGTAAGAATCGACCCATGCCTTCGTCGCCGCGGAAGCAAAACCGTACGTATTGTAAGCCGACTGGACCTCTGTCCTCAGTTCCGTGATGGCGGTCTTCCTGTTCTGGAAGTGGTTATACGCCTCTCCGCGGTAGTCGTTCTTCAGGCGGGTCCACTCGCTCCTCATCTCCGCCGCGAACCTGTTGACGTTCTCGTTCAGGGCATGCCTGTAATCCGAGGCACCTATAGTCCCGCCGACATTGTACTGTTTGAATACATATTGCGACGCGGCGGCCAGGTTCTGTTCGTTCACGATCAGGACCGGTGTCCCGGCGGTATTAAGGTAATAATTGGTCGCCTCCTGCGATATATCTATATTATTTATATCGGCGGCATCGTAATATCCCGACTGGTCATAGAAGAAGTATCCGGCCGTGCCGGTGGTGATCGTCTCGCCTCCCGAGTAATCCCATGTCGACTCGTATGTCCAGCCAAGGGCCTGGTATTTGGCGAACGTCGATGCCACTTCATCCCTGAAGCGCTCGATCCTGGTGTTCAGTTCGTCGCTTATGCTGTCCTCCAGGTCCCCGGCCAGGATCTTGGCCCTGGCATAGTCGGCCGCGTTCTTTATCTTCATATTCCTGGCGATGACGGCGTCGCGCACAACCTTGGCATGGTAGAGACCGCTCGACGCCTTCAGCTCTTCCGCCCAGGCCCTCTCTATATCGTCTATCTCTATATTGCCCTCGTCGAACGCGGTGTAATTGAGGGCCTCTTCTATCCACAGGATGAATCTCGCGTCTTCCATTATCCCTGTCAGGTCATTTCCTTTATAGAGCAGGTCTATCCTGTACTTTATGAAATCGAAGTTGCCTGGCGCAACCTCCTCTTCGTCCACCTCTTCCTGGTCCGAAGGAGCATGGCCGGCCTCATCCGACGCCAGGTCGGAGCCGTAATCGGTCTGCTTATATATATACTCTCCGCCGTTCACGCCGCCTTCCTTGGTCATCCATACCGAGACGAGCTCCTTATATTCGCTGCCGTAAGGGGTCGTCTTCACCTGGTACTTCGCCAGGACGCCGTTCGCCGTCTTCCCGGGCTTCGGGATGTCCTGGGCCCATCCGTATACGTATGTATTCTCTCCCTCCACCCGCGTGAATGTGCCCGAGAGGTTGCCTTCGTTATCGGCGATCGCCTTCGGCTCGGAGACATTACTATTCACGTCTACTGTCACTTCGTAACCGTACAGTTTCTGGGCGGGTATCGTCCCGTATCCGGGCGCGTCGGGTATTATTATGGGCGTGATCTCCCTCGTATCGAGCGTCCATGACATTATGACGGTCTTCTCCCTGGAGGTATCGGGCTCATCATAATAGTAGAACTGGGAGTTCCAGTTATAATAATCTACGAGGACCGGCTCTTCCCCTTCATCGTCTATGTAACTATTCTTTATATATCCTGCCGTGTATACCGTGCGGCCGCTCGAGTCGGTGACGGTGACCCCGTCCATCTGGCCGCCGCTCGACAGCATGCCCTTATAGCCGGTATCTATCTGGCACGGCAGCGCATACCCTTCTCCCGTGTAGGCGATCTTCCAGTCCCTGCCTACGACCTGCCCGTATGTCGCGGCATCCCAGCCTATCGCTTCGGCCTCTGCCGTCGTAAGGGTCTCCCACGTGAGCCACACGCCCGTCACCACCGATCCCGGGTCGAGCGGGTTTGCCACCACCTTTTTATACGGGTCGTAGCTCCTTAAAAGTCCGCCGTAGAGGTCGGTGACGCGCTTGTACCCTTCCGGCTGGTCATACAGTATCTCTCCGTTCGACGCGTAATTGGTGTAGTCGAGGTCCGTTATCATGCCGTCGTTATCTATGACGTGGCGCAGGGTGCCTGCGGCATCGGTCACGGAGACGTTGACCTCTTTATACCCGCTGTCGTCCGCGCGGTATGTGCTCTCTTTTGTATATGTATATCCTGACATCTGGGCGCCCCATGACGTGTTGTATGCATAGGTTATATCAGTGATGACATCTTTGGAGGAGTCATTCAGGTATCCGACGTGGGATATTCTTCTGACGGCCAGCGTTTCTCCTACCGTTTGGTCGAAACCGTACGCGGTGTACGTCCAATTCGAGGAGTCGTGCTCGACGACCTTTGTGAACTGGCCGTTATCCCCATCCCTGACATAGGTGCTGTAATAGGAGCTGTCATACTTTCTGGTTGCCTTGATGGAACCGAACGGGGTCCCCCCTCCGCCGAAGTTATATTCGAACGTCGTGAGCGACGTTTCGTGTCTGTCATCGACATCAGAGTCCGCGAACTTATAATCATACTGCTTGTAGACGACCTCCTGGCCGTCCGGGGCCCATGTATAGTGGCTCGTGCTCAATTTATTGGACCCCTTGACCGTCTCCGACGACATGAGCATCCCCGTATTGGCGTCATATTCGTAATCGGTCCTCTTGTCGAGCACGTCGATCGAGTAGTCGACCTTGTCGTCGCCGAGCACATTCTTATAGTATGTGTAGTTATAGCCGGCATATGTGTTACCGGTCTTTGTATAATCGAGGTATCCGGTGACCCCCTTATAGAAGTATGCCGTGCTCACCCCTTTCTTCACGTAATCGATCGAGTTTGTGACCGAATCACCGGTTATCGCGGATAGGACAAAATTGGTGACCTTTACTGCGTCGATATAGCTTGATATCGGGTCATCGTCGTCATCGTAAACGATCACTTCTTTGCCGTAGGTGGCGGATGTCAGGTTCGACGCCCCGTCGTATGTATACTTCGTCTTGAAGCTGGCGGAGTCGGTCGTCGATTCTATCCTCTCCTCTCCGCGCCGCGATCCCTC
Source organism: Candidatus Omnitrophota bacterium (assembly GCA_041650805.1). Lineage (NCBI taxonomy): Bacteria > Pseudomonadati > Candidatus Omnitrophota > Candidatus Omnitrophota bacterium. Next base: position 13,985 of record JBAZKM010000016.1, read on the forward strand.
GTAAGTGACCGTCTCCACCGTGCCTGTGACCGTCTGAGGCGTTGTCGACGTAAGTATGTACGCGCCCGTGTGATCGAGCACGGCATCGTAGCCATGGTATGCCTTGTATACCGACTTCAGGTGGCCGGCGGCGTCGTATGAATAATCTTCGAGTATATACGGGGACAGCCCGGAGTCCTGGTGGTCTGCCTGGCGCAGATAAGAGACCTCGCTGAAATATTTTATGTTTCCTATCCTGCTCCCGAAGGTTTCGAACTGGGTCTCGGATACCTTCCGCAGGTCCGTATAGCTGCCGATCTCTCCCCTTACCCTGTAGGCCGTCTCTGTGCTCAGGTCATCATCGAGGTCATACTCGAATTCGCTCCGTGAATAGAGCGAGCCGAGGCGGAAACCGTATGACGATACGACCTTCTCCCCGAGCTCATCGTACAGTTCCATCGTCCTCTTCCTGAGGTCCGTCTGGTAATCATCGGGCGTATCGAGTCCGCGGCAGTTATACGTCATGGCGTAGGAGAGCTTGTCTACCCCGCTCAGGGCATCTGCGGCCCGCAGTCCGCCTTCGTAATAGAAGTCGGTGCGTGATGAGAGGGTGCCCCAGTAGTACGTGTGGTCGTAATCTGCCATCTCATAATATTTGTCTCCCGCGTAATATTTGATCGACTTGAGCTGCGGGCTTCCGCTTATGGTGAGCGTGCCGTTCGCGCTGTCAACCAGCGTGAGCGCGGCGTCATAATAGTATGTGACGGAACGCGTCAGCCTGTCGGTATTGCCCGAGGCGGTCCCTGCGGACTTGCCGTTATAATCGTTCGTTACGACCTTCGTCGTGACAGTCGAGCCGTCGGTCACAGGATCGCTCAGCACCATGAAATCGACCACCTCCATCTCCTTCACGCCCTTATAATAAGTGACGGCTATTATCCCCTCTATTGCTGTCTTTTCAGTGACGCTCTTCCTGAGCGAGAACGGATAGGAGGCCTGCGATGCCGTCACCGGCGTGCCGTAAGCGCCCCAGGCATTTCCGGTGTTCGAATAGTAGTACGTGGTGACCTCCGTATCCCTGTATTGGAGCATGTTCCCGTTCCGCTCGTAGCTCATCTTCCTTGTACGGTCGAGCAGCTCTGCGTCTTTCTCGCCCGTATAGATGCTCTCTTTCCGTACGGTGGAGGCGGTATAATCTATCTCGTCAGGGTTCCCGTTAGGGGTCAGGCCTGCGGGCGTATCCTTGAACTCCTTTACCACCTTCAGGGCATCGGAATAGCTGGTCAGGTGAGCGGTCTTGAGCGATGCGGTCGTCGTGCCGTAGAAATAGACCTGAGTCGATATCACATTCGTCGTCCCGAGATCATAATCGACCGAGTAATTGGCCAGCTCATCTCCCGCTCCGAGGTGCTTGTCGAAATGAGTGGTGCTTACCATGGATGCCGGCAATATCTCCTGCGCCCGGTATGTATCGCTCCTTATGAGGGATATGCCCGGCTTCGAATCTTGGGCCCTCTTTTCGCCATCATATGTATATGTGGTCGTGCTCAGGACCCTTATATCGTTAGCCGGGTCTACGTAGACCGCCTCTGAGTAATCGGCTATCTCAGTCCCCTTGCCTGCGGCGCTCACATAGTATGTCTTCGCCTTCAGGTTCGCGTATGTCCGCGAGTCACCGCGGTATGTGAGGCTCTTGGCGAGCGGCGAATATGCCTTTGCCTCCAGGGACCTTACTATGCCGCCGCCTCCTGCTTCGTTCGAATACCAGTACACGCTCCTCGACTTCACCGGCGCGTAAGACATGCCCGTGGCGGCAGGCGCGTAGTTTATCACGTGATCGACTATCTCATAATCACGTCCCAGGTGGGCGTTATAGAATGTCGCGTTCCTCTTCGCCAGCTCCGTCTCGGACTGACCCTTGTACTCGACCGCCTTATAGAGGAAGTACCAGATATCGGCCTTCGCGGCGGTGACGAATGACATGTCGTTACCCGGGATCTCCGCCGGTATATCTTCGGGGATATAACCGTCCGGGGCGAGCCCCGCGGACAGATCGATGCCTATATACTTATAGAATGACCTGTATACAACCTCAAAATTGGATATATCATCGTTCCAGTAGACCTTATCGGCATAATCTATCTTCTCGTATCCCTTGCCTTTCGAATATACGTAGTATGTCCGGCCCCTCAGCTTTTCCTTATATATCCCGGTGCGTGCCGCCGTGTATGCGCTCACGGAGACCAGATACGAATCGTCGACCTCGGTATTATTGAACTGCTCCGTCATCTGTATCGGATTGAAAGGCGTCGCCCCTGTGGCGAGCGTCCATGTGCTGCCGCTCCCTGTATTGTACAGGTATATGTTTGTGACGGTCGGTATGAATACGAGGGTGCTGTCGTCCGCATAGCCCCTCTCAAGTTTCTTGACTATCTCATAATCCTTGCCGAAACGTATATCGTAGTGGGTGTGGCCGGTCACGGTGCCTGGAGCGTCTGACGGGCCGCTATGGTCCTCCATCAATATCAGCGGATCGTCGTATTGGGCTGCGGCTGCGAGGAGATCGCTGCCAGTGGCAAGCGACCTGTAGTAGAGGCGCGAACGTGTGCTCGTGGTGAAAGACGAGGTCCCGGGGACCCAGAAGACACGGTCTATGTAATCGGCGATCTCTTCGTCCTTCCCTAAATGAGTATCGTAATAGGTGATACTCCTCACCCTCGCCTTATCAAGCAATACCGCGTCGAACTGTTCGGGCGGCACGCCGTAATCCTGCCTGCCGAGGCCTATATACTCTTCCGTCTTCTGGAGCGGCTTGCCGCTTTCGGCCGTGGTAAGGTCGTCGGCGCGTTTCGCGGAAGCCGCAGTCAGGCCGTAATAGGAGACCGTCCGCGTGGCAACAGCAAGGCGGCTGTTCGCGGTGTCCCACAGCCCGCTCTCGGTGTAATCGACGAGCTCTTCTCCCTTGCCGAACTTCGTGGAGTAATGGACGATACTGGTCATCTGCAGGCCGTAATTTGTGCCGGTCCATCTCATAGTATAACCGACGGCCCTCAAGAGAGGATCTTCGTATCCTGCCTCCGTGGCGCTCCTGCCCGTATCGTCTGTATCCGAAGCCGCATAGTAGTATATGGTCCGCCCTACGATGGTATCCGTACCGGATATATTAAGGAATTCGTTCGTGTGGTCCGCGACCTCCTCACCCTTGCCCAGGTGGACCGCGTAGTACGTCTCGCTCGTCTTGGAGCCCACTTCAGAATAATCTATCGTTGTGTTCCCGTCCCCGCCGTCCGTCATCTTGTACGTAACGCTCCTAACCATCACGGCATCGGTGGACGAAATGGCAGAGGCGGCTATCCCGGAAGTGCCGTCAGGTATGACGCCGCTCAGGATGGTGCTGTATTCATAGTATGTCTTATCCTTAAGGGTCTCGCTCCCGGCGTCTCCCCTGAAACCGAATGCCCTGTCCGCTATCTCCTCGCCCTTGCCCAGGTGTATGTCATAGTAGGTCTCGAGCGTCTTCGCCCCTCTCTCCGAACGGTCGATGGTGGTATTCCCGTTCAGGTCGGTCATCTTATAAGTTATGCTCCTCACCATCATCGCCTCTGTAGTCGTCAGGTTCTGCGCGCGGATGCCGGCCTGGCCGTCATCTATCGTGAGGACCTCTCTCAGGGTCGCCGTGCCCGTCCTGTCGGTGTCTGTGCCCGTGAGGCCTGTGAGGGTATAATGTTTGCCGCTGATAGTTACCGCCGCATCGGGCATGCCCGCCAGCGATACAGGCCCGCCTGCGCTCACCCAGGACCCGGAGCTGTATTTGAAGAACGTAACGGTATACGTATCGACCGAACCGCTTGAAGTGGCCGTGTGGCCGCAGTCGAAGATCGCCTTATATTGCTGCGGGGTGCCGTCGATGTCGAGCGTGAACCGCTTGTCCGAAGTCCAGTGCGTATAGGTCATCTCTCCGCCCGTGAAGCTGTCCTGCACTGCGGATACGCTCGCGGACTGCTCGATTATCACGGGGCTATCCGGCCCGACCGACCACGGATCATTGAACGGCCATATCCCGCCGTAGGAAGCCGAGTAGTAGGCCCCTCCCAGCATGAACGATGTCGGGTAGCAGCTGTACCAGTCGGTCGATACATTATCTCCGTTGCCCGATATATTCATGCTGTAATGCCAGTCATCGTCATCGCAATCGTAACAGTATTCATACGTAGCGCTGATGCTGACGGAATATGTCTTATCGTTGATGGTTATGGTCTGCGTGGAAGTCCACGGCCATGACCCGGCCGCCCCGGTCCCGCCCGTAACCGTGCCGGTGAACTGCGGCCTGCCCGAAAGGGTGATGGGGTCCTCTACGTCCCAGCCGCCCGTGCCGGTGAACTGCTGTCCGTTTATCTGGACATACCACGGAGAGGAAGTGACCTCGGCGACAACTGCAAGCGGCAACCCTGTATATGAAGGGTTGTCATATATCTCTATCCGGGGATCGGAATACCCGGTCTGCGAGGTCTTGACGTAATAGTGCGTCGTCCCGTTATATGTAAGGTCGGTGAAGGTGACCCATCCGCTGCTCGTCTCTATCGTGGACGGATATACGGCCGTGCTGTATACGAGCGGGCCGCTGTCCGCGGTGCCGTACTCGAATTCGGTCTTATTCCTTAAGGTCGTCCCGTCCGAGGCGTAATTGAAGGAGTAATCGGCTATCTCTTCGCCGCGGTCGAGCAGATCATCGCCCATGTGCACATAGAAGAACGTCTCGGTCTTAAGCGTACCCTCTACACCGGTAATGCCGTTCCAGCGGTTGGTGGTGGAACGCACCATGAGAGATACGGGGCTGGCGCCTGAGGCCCTTACACCGAGCGTGCCGGCAGTGAAATCATATTCCATGATGCCGTACCAGTAATAGGTCTTTGATATCCTGACGTTCCCGTCACGGGAATAGGTGAACGACCTGTCGGCCACCTCATCGCCTTCGCCCAGGTGTACGTCATAATATGTCTCCGTCTCCTTCTTCCCCGTCATGAGGTAAGAATTGTCGGACGTGCGCGTGACCGTCTTGACCATCGGCACGTCTACGGCTAGCGCCGGGTCATCGGCCCTTATGCCCGAGGCATTGTCCGTCACGAGCGTATTCTCGCCGTATTCGTATATGGTGCATGTCGTTATATCGCTCCCCGTTACCTCAAATGAGAACGACCTGTCCACCACTTCGTCGCCTTTGCCCAGGTGGACGTCGTAATACGTCTCGGTCGTCTTTGCCCCGACCTTTGAGTAGTCGGTGTCGTTGCCTGTCATCTTATATGTCACGCTTCTCACAAGGACCGTATCGGATGAGGTCGTCTCTTCGGCCCTCGTCCCCGCGGCGCCGTTCGCGATGCTGCCCGTCAATATGTCGCCGTATTCGTATACCGTCTTGCTCTTCAATGTGCCCCTGTAGCTGAAAGCGAATGACCTGTCCGCTATCTCGTCGCCCCTGCCCATGCGCACATCATAATACGTCTCCGATATCTTGGGCCCCACATCGGAACGCTCTATGGTGCCGTTCCCGTCCTGGTCCAGCATCTTATAAGAGATGCTCCTTACCATGACGGCATTCGGCGATGTGACCGCCGAAGCGGATATGCCCGCCTCGCCGTCAAGTACGGCCGAGGATGTCTGGAACGATATGGCGGTCGTCTTGTCCGCCGTGCTGCTCGTGAGACCCGTGAGGAGATAAGTGACGCCGTGCAGCGTGACCGGCATGTTCGTAATGCCTATCACCGAGACCGGCCCGCCGTCCGGGAGCAGGGTCCATACCCCACCTATATATTCATAGAATGTGACGGTGTAGCTATCCAGCACCCCGGGAGTACTGCCGACATCGTCATATTCGAATACCGCCTTATGGTTACGCGCCGTCCCGCCTACGTCCAGGGTGAAGAACTTCTCGGAAGTCCATCTCGCATAGCTGTTATTCTGGCTCGTCCACCCCTGTTCGGAGACACTGATGTTGACATATGTGATGGTCAGCGGCGTCATATACCCTGGCCCCGTCTGGCCGTAGTACATTATGCACGGGATCCCGTCGATCGTGATATTGGCGTTCGGCGGTTGATAACCCGGGGATAACCACGCCGATGCCCCGGTGTTAACCCACGACGTGCCGTTAAACCTGTAGACGTACGCATTGTAAGAGCCGGAATATGAGCTGTAGCTTACATGCGCCTTGTAGCTATTGCCGTTCGAGAGCGTGAAGTACTGGTCCGATATCCAGTCATCGTCCTCTCCGGTATATTCACCCGATATATCGTGGACGGCTATGGTGGTCGCAATACAGGTCAGATTGACATAGGTCGTCGCATTCTGCCCGCCCGTGCCGCTGAACGTGCCTCCGCCGAACGTCACCTGCCATGTCCCCGCTAAGGTGTCCACCGGCGACGCGTTCACGGGCGTCCTGCCGCCGGCGTCATAGGCGGTCTTCTCGTAGAAGTTCACCAGCGGGTTTGCCGTCCCGGTCTTGGTCGCTATGGCGTAATAGTAGGTGCTGCCTACAAGTAGCGTCGTGATCGTCTGCCAGTTCCAGGCCGTCTGCAGGGAGAGGGTGCCGGTCCTATCGCTATCGGTCCCTGTGAGGCCTGTCAGGAGATAAGGCACACCGTAGAACGTTACGTTGACCGTAGTAAGACCCACGAGGTTCATGCTCGCGCCCAGCTGCGTTCCGCCGGCATCCATGTCGTAGAAGGAGACGCTGTAAGTGTCGAGAGCCGGGGTGCTAGTCAGATCGTTATATGTGAAGACCGCCTTACAGTTATGGGACGTCCCTCCTATATTGAGCCTGAAGGACTTTTCGGAGGTCCAGCGGGTATAACTCGTATCCTGGTTTGACCACCCCTGCTGCGAAACGGCGATATCTGTTATCGCGTTTTCGATCGTAAGCGCGGTAGTATAATAAGGAGAGGTCTGGCTATAGTACATGATGACCGGGGTACCGTCTATGGTTACGTTGGAACCGGACGGCTCGTAACCCGGGGATGGCAGATAGAGATATCCGGTGTAGGCCCACGATGCGCCGTTCTGCCGGTAGATATACGCTGTGTAATAATTGCCATAGCTGTAATAACTTACGTCTACCCTGTAATTATTGCCATTTGAGAGGCTGAAGTACTGGGTAGAATACCAGTCGTCCGAATCGTCGTAACCTGTTATATCATGAACCAGTATAGCAGGTGTATATGCCATGTTGATACTCGTCGTCTGGTTCTGCCCTCCCGTGCCGTTGAACGTGCTCCCGCCCAGGACTACCTGCCATGACCCGGTAGAGGTATCTATAGGCGACGCGTTTGCCGGCGTCCTGCCGCCTGCGTCATAGGCGGTCTTCTCGTAGAAGTTGACCTTGGGATTGGCCGTTCCGGTCTTGGACGCTATGGCGTAATAGTAGGTGCTTCCCACAAGGAGCGTCGTCGTGCTCTGCCAGCCCGAGTGGCTCGGCAAGGTGCTCGTCCTGTCAGTGGCGGTACCCGTCAGGCCGGTGATCGAATAATTGATGCCGTGCAGCGTGACCGTTGTGCTCGTCAGGCCCACTACGGAATTGTTGCGCCCCGTGATCTCGTTCCATGACCCTCCGGTGAACTCGAAGAACGTTATGGTGTAGGTATCCAGCACGCCCGGTGTGCTCGAGAGGTCGTTATATGTGAAGAGCGCCTTATAGCTGTATGCCGTCGCGCCGACATTGAGGGTAAAGAACTTCTGTGAAGTCCAGCGTGTATAACCCAGGTTCTGGGTTGACCACCCCTGCTGGGATACAGGTATAGTGCTTGAGCTATAGGAGACCGTCAGCGGAGTATCATATGACGGCCAGCTCTGAGTGTAGCCCACGGTTACGACGGTGCCGTCGAGCGTGACACTGGGCCTGCTGGGGAGATAGAAGAACGTATTGGTGACATAATCCCACAGCCCGGTGCCGTTATTCTTCCGGTAGAAATTTATCCAGCAATAGTTACCGTAGTAATAATAGTCGATGCTCGCAAAGTAATCATTGCCGTTCGAGAGGGTGAAGTACTGGGTCGAGTACCACCCTTCGGTATCGTTATCATAACCCGAGATATCGTGCATCGCGACGCTTGGCGGCTGATAGGTAAGGCCGACGGCGGTCGTCGCATTCTGTCCGCCGGTGCCGTTAAATGTGTTTGTGCCAAGCACCACCTGCCATGACCCGGTGGAGGTGTTCACCGGCGACGCGTTGACCGGCGTCCTGCCGCCCGCGTCATATGCCGTCTTCTCGTAGAAGTTGACCGAAGGGTTGGCCGCGCCGGTCTGGGTCGCGATGGCGTAATAGTAGGTGCTTCCCACGAGGAGCGTCGTCGTGCTCTGCCAGCTGACCAGGGTCTCCACGGTGCCCGGGGTCACGGTTATATTCGTCACGCTGAAAGAATAATTGGTGTTACTGATATAGGTTACGGGGATCGTGAGCGGCACATATGTCATATTGACGCTTGTGGTACGATCCTGTCCGCCCGTTCCGTTAAATGTGTTACCGCCGAGCATCACCTGCCATGATCCGGTTACGGTGTTGATCGGTGACGCGTTCGCCGGCGTCCTGCCGCCCGCGTCATACGCCGTCTTCTCGTAGAAGTTGAGCGAAGGGTTGGCCGTACCCGTCTGGGTCGCGATGGCGTAATAGTAGGTGCTCCCCACGAGGAGGGTGGTGATGCTCTGCCATCCGGTCTGGACCTCCGGCGTGCCCGGGTTCACCACTATATTCGTTACGCTGAAGGCGACGTTCGTACCGTCGACATAAGTGACCGGTATGGTGGGCTGAACAAATACCATATTGATGTGGGCCGTTTCGTTCTGCCCACCCGTGCCGTTGAATGTGCTCGCGCCCAGCGTCACCTGCCAAGAACCGTTAGCGGTATTTACCGGCGACGCGTTGACCGGCGTCCTGCCGCCCGCGTCATATGCCGCCTTTTCGTAGAAGTTGAGCGTCGGCTGCCCCGCGCCCGACTGCGTTACTATGGCATAATAGTAAGTGGTACCCACAAGGAGCGTCGTCGTGCTCTGCCAGCCCGTATAGCTATCGTCTTCCAGCGTGCTGACGGACGTGCTGTTAATGACGGTCACCGCGCTGTCCTGGTACTCGAATATCGTCTTATTCGTGATCGTACCGTCGCGGCCGAATGTGAATGAATAATTCGCTATCTCGTCGCCCTTGGCGCCCACGTAGAACGTCTCCGTCTTCAGGTTCGTCTTGTTCGTCTTCACTTCGCCTATATTCTTCTGGCCTCTGTAGGTCTCGCTGCGGGTCATCGCACCGGTTATTATATCTACCCCGTATATCTCCGGGGCCAGGTAATTATTGGCTGTATAATAGTATACGTTCGTCGAACGTATGTCTGCCACCGCCCTGGAACCGGTCTTATAGTTATAGGTATACCAGGCGTTCTCATCGCTCTTTTCGCCGGCGTAAAAAGTGGAACTTGTGAAGTTGGCTTCATCCGTCTTAATAGCCGCGCCTGCCGCAACTACATTCTTATATCCCTTGAAAGCGTCGTTCTTCTTCATGGCCCCGGTGACGATATCCGCACCGGTGAGCTGCCAGGCCAGGAGATGGCCATCGGTATAGTAGAAGACGTTCGTCGTCTTGATATTAGCTAATGCCCTTGAACCCAGTATGTAGTTATAGGCGTACCAGGCGTTCTCGTCGCCCTTCTCTCCGGAATAGAAGGTCGCTGTCGTGAAATTGATCTCGTCCGTCTTTATTATGTTCGTGATGGTCGTCTTCTGCCCCCTGAACGTCTCGCTCATATTCATGGCCCCGCTCACTATCTCTGCCCCGGTGAGCTCGGTAGCGAGCTTGTTCGCGGCCGTATAGTAGAAGACGCTCGTCGTCCTTATGTCGGAGCTTAACCGTGAGCCGAGTTTATAGTTATATGCGTACCAGGCCGTCTCATCGTCCTTCGCCCCGTAGTAGAATGTCGTGCTCATGAAGTCGACGGCATCCGTCTTTATGGCGGAGCTTATCGTTGCCTTCTTGCCCCTGAACGAATCGCTCTTAACCATGGCGCCGGTGGCGATATAGGCCCCGGTCAGCTCTGACGCCAGTAAATTGCTAGCAGTGTAGTAAAAGACGCTCGTCGTCTTGACATCTGAGTCGAGCCGTGAGCCGAGCTTGTAGTTATATGTGTACCATGCCCTTTCGTCTCCTTTCGCCCCGTAATAGAATGTGGCGCTCATGAAGTCGGTGGTGCTCGTCTTGATACCGGTGCCTATGGCAGGCACGTCCTTCATGGCCCTGAAGGATTCGGACTTATTCATGGCGCCGGTTACTATCTCCGCGCCCGTGAGTTCGGTAGCGAGTTTGTTCGAGGCCGTATAGTAGAAGACGCTCGTCGTCCTTATATCAGCGGTGGACCTGGATCCCAGCTTATAGTTATACGCGTACCAGGCCGTCTCGTCGTCCTTCTCTCCGCTGTAGAATGTAGTGCTCATGAAGTCGACGGCGTCCGTCTTGATGGCGGAATTTATGGTCGCCTTTCTGCTTCTGAACGAATCGCTCTTCACCATGGCTCCCGTGACTATATCTGCCCCGGTCAGCTCTGACGCCAGGAGGCTACCGGCCGTATAGTAGAAAACGCTCGTTGTCTTGATGTCGGAGTCGAGCCGTGAGCCGAGTTTGTAGTTATACGCGTACCAGGCCCTCTCGTCGCCCTTCGCCCCGTAGTAGAATGTGGCGCTCATAAAGTCGGTGGTGCTCGTCTTGATACCGGTGCCTATGGCAGGCACGTCCTTCATGGCCCTGAAGGATTCGGACTTGTTCATGGCGCCCGATACGAATTCGGCTCCAGCGAGCTCTGTGGCAAGTTTATTGTTCGCCGTATAGTAGAAGACGCTCGTCGTCTTGATATCCGCGGTGTTCCTGGATCCCAGCTTATAGTTATACGCGTACCAGGCCGTCTCGTCACCCTTCGTCCCGGCGTAGAATGTCGTACTCATGAAGTCGACGGCATCCGTCTTGATGGCGGAACCTATCGTTGCCTTCTTGCCTCTGAACGAATCGCTCTTCACCATGGCGCCGGTTATTATATCTGCCCCGGTCAGCTCTGATGCCAGGAGGTTACCGGTGGTGTAGTAGAAAACGCTCGTCGTCTTGATGTCGGTGTCGAACCGTGAGCCGAGTTTGTAGCTATAAGAATACCATCCGTTTTCGTCTCCCTTCGCTCCGTAGTAGAAGGTGGCGCTCATGAAATCGGTGGTGTTCGTCTTGATGCCTGTGCCTGCGGCGACTACGTCTTTTCTGGCCCTGAAGGAGTCGGACTTGTTCATGGCGCCTGTTATTATATCTGCCCCGGTCAGCTCTGATGCCAGGAGGTTACTCGCCGTATAGTAGAATACGCTCGTCGTCTTGATGTCGGTGTCGAACCGCGACCCGAGCTTATAATTGTACGTGTACCAGGCCGTCTCATCGTTCTTCGCTCCATAATAGAACGTGGCGCTCATGAAGTCGGTGGTGTTCGTCTTGATGCCTGTGCCGCCGGTGACCACATCTTTCCTGGCCCTGAAGAGATCGGACTTGTTCATAGCACCGGTGACTATGTCGGCCCCGGTCAGCTCTGACGCCAGGAGGTTACCGGCGGTGTAGTAGAAGACGCTCGTCGTCTTGGTATCTGAGTCGAGCCGTGAGCCGAGCTTGTAGTTATACGTGTACCAGGCGATCTCGTCGTCCTTCGCCCCATAGTAGAACGTCATGCTCATGAAGTCGACGGCGTCTACCTTAATACCGGCGCCGGCGCCGGCTACGTTCTTCATAGCCCTGAAGGAGTCGGACTTGTTCATGGCGCCTGATACGATCTCCGCCCCTGTGAGCTCTGTGGCGAGTTTATTGGCAGTAGTGTAATAATAGACGTTTGTCGTCTTTATATCCGATGTTGACCTGGATCCCAGCTTATAGTTGTACGTATACCAGGCCCTTTCATCATTCTTGGCCCCGGAGTAGAACGTGGCATTCATGAAGTCGGTGGTATACGTCTTGATCGCCGCGCCTATGGCGGACACATCCTTCTTTGCCCTGAATGACTCGGACTTGTTCATGGCACCCGTTATTATATCTGCACCGGTCAGCTCTGACGCCAGGAGGTTACCCGCCGTATAGTAGAATACGCTCGTCGTCTTGATGTCGGTGTCGAACCGTGAGCCGAGTTTATAGTTATACGTGTACCAGGCCGTCTCATCGTTCTTCGCTCCATAATAGAACGTGGCGCTCATGAAGTCGGTGGTGTTCGTCTTTATCCCGGTGCCTGCGGCTACGACATCTTTCTTGGCCCTGAAGGAGTCGGACTTCTTCATGGCGCCCGTTATTATATCGGCCCCGGTCAGCTCTGACGCCAGGAGGTTACCCGCCGTATAGTAGAATACGCTCGTCGTCTTGATATCAGTATCAAACCGCGAGCCGAGCTTATAGTTATATGTGTACCAGGCCGTCTCATCGTTCTTTTCGCCGTAGTAGAATGTGGCGCTCATGAAGTCGGTGGTGTTCGTCTTTATCCCGGTGCCTGCGGCTACGACATCTTTCTTGGCCCTGAAGGAGTCGGACTTCTTCATGGCGCCGGTGACTATGTCGACCCCGGTCAGCTCTGATGCCAGGAGGTTACCCGCCGTATAGTAGAATACGCTCGTCGTCTTGATATCAGTATCAAACCGCGAGCCGAGCTTATAGTTATATGTGTACCAGGCCGCTTCGTCCCCCTTGGCCCCGCAGTAGAATGTGGCGCTCATGAAGTCGGTGGTGTTCGTCTTGATACCTGCCCCGGCGGCGGCTACGTCTTTCCGGGCCCTGAAGGAGTCGGACTTGTTCATGGCGCCTGACACGATCTCCGCTCCCGTGAGCTCTGTGGCGAGTTTATTGTTCGCCGTATAGTAGAAGACGCTCGTCGTCTTGATATCGGCATCAAGCCGCGAACCGAGCTTATAGTTATATGTGTACCAGGCCGACTCGTCACCTTTGGCCCCGTAATAGAAAGTGGCGCTCATGAAGTCGGTGGTGTATGTCTTTATGCCTGTACCTATGATAGAGACATCCTTCATAGCCCTAAACGACTCGGATTTGTTCATGGCACCCGTGACAAACTCTGCGCCGGTGAGTTCCGAGGCAAGTTTATTGGCCGCGGTGTAATAGAATACGCTCGTCGTCTTGATGTCGGAGTCGAGCCGTGAGCCGAGCTTGTAGTTGTACGTGTACCATGCCGTCTCATCCCCCTTAGACCCATAGTAGAAGGTGGCGCTCATGAAGTCGGTGGTGTTCGTCTTGATACCGGTGCCTGCGGCGACTACGTCCTTCCCCGTCCTGAAAGAGTCGGACTTCTTCATGGCGGCGGTGGCAAACTCTGCACCGGTGAGTTCCGAGGCAAGCTTATTGGCAGCCGTATAATAGAAGACGCTCGTGCTTCTGATATCCGTGGTGTTCCTGGACCCGAGCTTATAGCTATATGAATACCAGGATGTCTCGTCGCCCTTCGTACCGTAGTAGAATGTGGTGCTCGCGAAGTCGACGGTGTTCGTCTTTATCCCGGTGCCTGCGGCGACTACGTCCTTCTGTCCTACGAACGAATCTGACTTTACCATGGCAGCAGTGGCGATCTCGGCACCGCCCAGTTCGGAGGCGATCTTATTACCCGTGTAGTAGAATACACTGGTAGTTTTCGCGGATGCCGCATTACCCACCTGGTATTGGTAGGAATAGCTCGCGATCTCTTCACCCTTGCCGAACCTTGTGTCGTAGTATGTCGCGGAAATGAGGCTGGTCGGTGCCGCCGATATATCGTCTCCCATATATTGGCGCGTGAACGTCAGGACGTCATCCGACCCTGCCAGGCTCGCCCTGTTTATGCCTCCGCCGGTCGCCATGTAACTGCTTATGGTTGTAGTCCTGACTGCGCTGCCGTCTGAGGTATAATTATACGCATAGTCCGCGATCTCATCGCCCTTTCCGAGATGTATATCATAATATGTTGCCCCCGTCTTGACCCCGCTGTCCGCATAAGAGGATATCCGTTTGGTGACCGATCTTACCAATGCCCAGTTGTAACCGTTTGCCGTAGCCGTCTCCTGCGCCGTGGCTCCGCTATTTGCCTCCCCTACGACTTTAGTCAGGCCATATTCGTAAGTCGTCCTATTCCTCACCTCGAGCCCGTTCCCGGCCGCAAAACTATAGGCGTAATCTGCAAATTCGAACCCGCTGCCCATTGAGTTATTGTAGAACGTCTCAGATATCCTGTCCGCCAGCGTCGTAGAATCACCGCGATAAGTGGTTGAATGGGTCATCGCGCCCCACGGTTCGTAATCTGAGACCGTGGTGGTGACCGAGCCCGATAACTGCCTGGTCGTGACCGTCTTCGTCTGCCTCACACTGCCCCATCCGTCGATCTGATATGTGCCGGCCGGCACTGTGTAGATATCTGTAGATATGGCGAGCTGGGTAGCGTCGGCGGTAGTCCTGTATGTATAGATGACATAAGACGGATTGTTAAAGTAACCCGCTTTGTATACTGTGCCGTTCGTCTCCTGATATGCAAGGGTTCCCCAATCATCATTTGTGGCAGTCGTGGTGTATTTTGAATAAGCGGTGCCATCCGCCTTGGAGTACTGCCCCTGGGTAGCCGTTGCCTTGACTATCCCGTATTCGATCACGGTTGCATCCGTAGTGTAAGTCCCTGATGTGAAACGCGCGTTACTGAGATCGTAGTTATAAGACGTACCTGCGGTATGTGCGGCTGTGAGCATGCCGAAATCGTCATAACTGTTCATGGTGGTCGACTCGCCCGTTAATATCGCGAAGTTCGTCTCAAGCACTACGAGGTCCTTCAGGTCGGCCGGCAGCGCGACGTGGTCTTTCCCGGAGTAGCTCTTTACCGTGGAGGCGGTCATCGTGCCGTAGATATCGAAGGTGGCGGAAGTGGTGTTCCATATCGAAGTCACCTTCGTCTGTGTGCCTATCATATTCTGGGAGTAACCCTTCGCCACCTGGCTTGTCACTGTACCGTACTTATTGTAGGTGTTATCGGTGTAGGATTTACCTATCACCGCCTTATCCTCACCCAGTGACTCGCCCCTTGTCACGCCCGTGGCCTGTATGCCGAAGGAGTTATAGGTATTTAACGTCTC
>JBAZKM010000017.1 GCA_041650805.1 Candidatus Omnitrophota bacterium
TGCCGCACTCAGGGTCCTGTTCACGGCCTGAATTTTTTCGCCGTGCACTGCGGTTTACGTCTCGCGAATTTGCAGGAATTCCCTCGGCCTTTGTGTCAATAACCCGTTACTTGATAAATCCCCTTTGTACGGGTGCATATATCCTTTCATCTCTTGCCTCGGTCAGTTCCTGCATTCGCTCGACGTAATCCCTTGTGCACCGATAAGGGATAGCAGGTATTGCCGAAAAAATTCTAATGGCCGTTCACAGTACCCTTCGTGCGGCAGACACGGCGAAATTTTTCGTCTCTCATCGAAGGGGCCCCCGATGGTGGGGTATCGACCGGGACCTGAAAATCGCGAGCGGGCATGGATCCCGCCAAACACCTTTAAAAGAGTGTCTATTGATATACTAGGGCTACCCGACTCGTTTGGCGGGAGAGCGAGCGATTTTCCGGAGTCACATTTTCCTCGCCGGGGAAAATGTGACGTTCCCGGGAGATACCCCACCGGAGAGGGGACACGTGTAGGAGACGAAAAATTTTAGGGCTTGGGATAGAGGTCGAGGACCGAGGAGAGGAGGGTTTTGGTATAGGGCTGGGAGGGGGCGGAGTATACCCGGGCGGCGGGACCCTCTTCGATGATGCGGCCGCCGTGCATGACCGCGACGCGGTCGCACATGAACCTTATGACACGGAGGTCGTGGCTTATGAAGAGGTACGTCATGGAGAGCCTCTTCTGTATCGCCTTGAGGAGCGTCAGGATCTGGACCTGTATCGTGATGTCGAGGTTCGACACCGGCTCATCGCAGACGATGAATTCCGGGTCGGTCAGGACCGCCCTGGCTATGGCGATCCGCTGGCGTTCGCCTCCCGAGAATTGATGGGGATATTTTTTGAGCGAGGCCTGCGGCAGCTTCACCATATCCAATACCTCCCTCATCTTCACATCCATGCGGGCGCATTCTCTTTTCAATATCAGGCCTTCCGCCAGGATGTCAGAGACCCTCATCTTCGGGTCCAGGCTATTGTACGGGTCCTGGAATATCGCCTGGATCCTGCCTGTCGCGCGCCGGACGCTGCCCGAATCCGGCATCAGTATCCCCAGGATGATCTTGCCGAGCGTCGTTTTCCCGCAACCGGATTCGCCGACAAGACCGAAGACCTCGCCTTTTTCTATCGAGACCGTCACACCGTCTAGTACCCTGGCAAGGCCTACCGTCTCCCGCATCCGGCCCCTTTGTATGGGGAATGATTTCTTTACATCATCACACTCTATCATCATGCCAGCGCCTTTACAGATTCAAGGAGAGCTATAGTATAGGGGTCCTTCGGATTGTAAAACAACTCTTTCGTTCCGCCCGTCTCAACGATCCTGCCCCTCTGCATCACAGCCACCCTGTCGCACATCCTGGCGATTATGCCGAGGTCGTGGCTTATGAATAACATCGAGACCTTCCCTTCGCTCCTTATCTCTTCCAGGAGATCGAGTATCTTCGCCTGGACCGTGACATCCAGCGCCGTCGTCGGTTCGTCAAGGATGAGCAGCTCCGGCGAATTGACCAGCGCCATCGCTATCATCACGCGCTGCCTGGTCCCTCCTGACAGCTGGTGAGGATAGTCATGGAATATTTTGGATGGCTCGGGTATATGAACGCGCTCCAGATATTCAAGGCATAACCCCTTCGCCCCGGCCGGACCGCCCTGCCGCCTGTGCGCGATGACCGCTTCCATCATCTGCTCCCCTATGGTAAATACCGGGTTAAAAGAGCTGAGCGGCTCCTGGAATATCATGGCTATCCTTGATCCCCGGATAGAACGCAGGTCCTCTTCGCCCGCTTTAAATATGTCAATGCCGTTAAAGACGATCTCGCCGCCGGCTATGGCGCCCTGAGACGGTATAAGTTTAAGGATGGAGAGCGCCGTCATCGTCTTGCCGGAGCCGGACTCCCCTACGAGGCCGAATACCTCCTTATCCCGGATATCGAAGCTCACATCGTCGACGGCTTTCGTCGTCCCGGGCCCGGCGCCGAATTGGACCTTAAGATTTTTGACCTGCAGGATATTCATATTGTCATCATCTCCTCAGCCGCGGCTCCAACGCATCTCTCAGCCCTTCGCCCAGCAGATTATACGCCAGCACCGTAAGCAATATGAAGATGCCGGGGAATATGGTAAGCCACCACGCAACCCCGAGGGTAGATTTTCCGTCCATAAGTATATTCCCCCAGCTCGGGGTCGGCGGCTGGACGCCTATCCCGAGAAAACTCAAGCTCGACTCGACCAGTATCGCCCCGCCCATCCCAAGAGTCGCGCTCACCAGGACAGGGCCTATGGCGTTCGGTATAAGGTGTTTCATTATGATCCATGCGTCGCTTGCGCCCATGACCCTGGATGCGGCGACGAAATCCCTCTCCTTGAGCGTCAGGATCTCGGCCCTCACGAGACGGGCCACCCCCATCCAGCCGGTGGCCCCTATGACGAACATTATAGTGAATATGGAGGGCTCGAGGAACGCTATCACGGCAAGTATGAGAAAGAATGTCGGGAAACAGAGCATCACATCGACAAACCGCATTATCAGAGAGTCGACCTTCCCTCCGTAATACCCGGAGACCGACCCGAAGAAGATCCCTATCAGGACCGATATGCCGACCGCGATGAAGCCGATCGAAAGCGATATCCTGGAACCGTACACGATACGCGAGAATATATCGCGGCCGAGCGTATCGGTGCCCAGGAGGTGTCCGGCCGAAGGGCCGACGAGGACGGCACGGGTGTCCAGGGCGGTCGGATCGTGCGTGGCGATGAACGGCGCAAGCAAGGCAAAGAGGAGCATGATCATTATGAATACAAGTCCCCCAAAAGCCGCCCTGTTCCCGATCAGCTCTTTCATAGCTTGCCCTCGCTTATCCTTATCCTTGGGTCCGCGTACGAGTAAGCGATGTCGGCGAGGAGGTTGCCCAGGAGCGTAAGGATGGCCCCTATGGACAGGACCCCCATTATGGTCGAGTAATCCCTCGCCATTACGGAATCATAGAAGAGCCGCCCCATACCGGGTATGGAGAATATCGATTCGAATATGACGCTCCCGCCTATGAGGCCCGGCACCGAAAGACCGACGATAGTTATCACCGGGAGGAGGGCGTTCTTCAGGGCATGTTTGTATATGACCTGCTTCTCCGTAAGGCCCTTGGCCCGGGCCGTGCGTATATAATCCTCATCTTCCACGCCTATCATCGCCGTGCGCATATACCTGGAGATGCCGGCAAGCCCTCCGAAAGCCGAAATGGCAACGGGAAGGATGAGGTGCCTGGCGATATCGGCCGCCTTGCCCAGGAAAGTGAAGTATTCAAAATCGAGCGACCTTATCCCCGATACGGGGAGGAGTCCCAATCTTATGCCAAAGAGGCTCATGAGGAGGAGAGCGAGCCAGAACTCAGGCGTAGAGAACCCGATGAAGACGCCTACCGTAGTGAGCCGGTCCGCAAAGGACCCCCTCTTTACCGCGGATAATATCCCTATCGGTATGCCTACGGCCAATATGATCGCGAGGGAAAGGAAACTTATTAAGAGCGTTACCGGTATCCTCTCCATGATCTTTTCCGAGACGGGCCTGTCATCAACGTACGACCGACCAAAATCGAAGACCATAAACCGCCTGACCCATTCCAGATATTGGATGTGGACGGGCTTATCCAGGCCGTAAAGCTTCTCCACCCTGAGGCGCGCCTCATAGGATATCTTCGGGTTGAGGTCCGACTGTATGCCGGTGGGCTTGCCAGGGGCAAGGTGGATCACGAAAAACGAGATCACCGTTATGCCGAAGAGCACCGGTACCAGACCCAATAGACGCCTTATGATATAGCGGGCCATATATTATTTTTTTATGACCTTGAACGACTGATGTACCTTATCGCTCTTCGCGGAACCTGTATAGACCTGCCGGAGCGACCAGGTGTAGACCATCCCGTCACGGAACATATCCGCCTTCAGAGTGACGGAAAATTCATCGGATTTGGTACGGCGCTTGAGTATCAGCGAAGAGTCGAGCATCGCATATCCTTCATACAACCGGAAGTCATAATATGCCCGCCTCATGGAGTCACCCTCATGCGGGCTCCATTTGAATTCGAGTTCGCCCTTTCCGGTAAGGACCACTTCTTCGGTGGCAGGCGATATCAGACGCGGCGCCGGCACCATCTCGAATTCACTCTGGAGCCGGTATCGCATGGCAAAGAGCGGTTCGGTCAAGAGCGCCAGGGCCGCAACGGCTAAAAAAATGGTCCTTTTCCTCATATCTCCTCCGTATCTTTATCGAGGCACCAGGTCACAATAGTAGAAACGCCCGGCCCTGACGACGACTTCACCCTTTTCCCACAGGACCGGCTCCTTGAATATCGGGCCTTCATAGACGAACGAATGGAATTCCCCGTTCTCCCCGCACGGGTCGACCGACGGCGGAAGGTCTTTAAGGAACTGCCTGTCGAACTCCCTTCCTGCAAAACTTCCGTCCAGGGCATCGGAATCGACGCATGTTATGACCGCCTTAAATCCGCGGGATATGAACTCGCCGGCAAGCGCCGCCGTATCGCCTTTCCATAACGGGAATATGCCTTTGAGGCCCAGTTCAGCCAGCTTATCCTCCCTGTACTTCCTGAGGTCTTCCAAAAATATATCTCCGAAGGCAACGGAAGAGACGCCTCGCCCGATACTCTCTTCGAGGAAGGCCCTCATCTTCGACTCATACTCATCGCATGAAGAGCTCTCTGATATATGGACCGTCCCCAGGCCTATGCCCATAGAGAGGGCCTGTCGCTCCAGGAGGACCCGCCTCACGCCGTGCATGCTTATCCTGTCATATGGCTCTGTCACGGTGCTCAAAAGGAGGTCGATCTCTTTTGAGCCGTCACCCGCCATCCTGTGAAAGGCGAGCGCGCTGTCTTTGCCGCCGCTCCAGGCCATGATGACCTTCTCTCTCTTCTTCACCTGTACCTTCGGTCTTTCCCGGGCACATACCACCGTATGAAATTATAACCGATCCCTATCTTTGACGCCTCGACACCATGGAACCTCTTATGGACTACGGGCAGCATCTCGGGCGCGTACAGGAAGAGGTACGGCTGGTCATCGTATATGAGCCGGTGTATTTCGCGGTATATGGCCTCGCGCCTTGGCCGGTCAAACGTCCTCCGTCCCTCGTCCAGCAGTTCATCCACCTTATCGTTCCTGTACCCTACGAAATTGAACTCTCCCTCCCCCGTCTTCGATGAATGCCATATGTCGTAACAGTCGGGGTCGCGCGAGAGGAACCAGCCCATCAGCACCGCCTCAAAACGCCTCTTATCTATGAACTCGTTTATCATGGCGCTCCATTCGAGCACCCTTATCTTCATCCGTATGCCCACCGACTTTAAGGAGCGCTGTATCATCTCGGCGCATCTCAACCTCTCGGAATTACCCTGGTTCACAAGGACCGTGAACTCAAAATCCCTCCCGTCCTTCTCGACCCATCCGTCGCCGTCGGAATCCCGCCACCCGGCGAGCGACAAGAGCTCTTTCGCTTTCGACGGATCGCAGGGGGCGGGCTTCACATCGCCGTTGTAGGCCCATGAATCCGGGACGAACGGCCCGGTCGTCACCTTTGCGAGCCCGAAGAATATCGTATTTACCATCTCCTCTTTATCTACGGCGTAGTTTATCGCCTGCCTCACCAGCGGGTCCCGGAACTTCGGGTCCGCGAGGTTGTATCCCATATAGGTGAACCCGAAACTCGGATACCTGAATTTTTGGTAATGATCCCTGAAAAATAGACCGTCGGTCTGTCTCATATACTGGAGAGGCGTGAGCATGGACAGGTCTACCCCCTGGGTCTCCAGCTCAAGAAATATGGTGGACTCGTCCGGTATTATCCTGTATATATAACGGTCGATGTATGGCCTGCCCTCGAAATAGTCATGGTTGGATACGAGCTCTATCTTCTCCCCCGTCTTCCAGGACCTGAACTTATAGGGTCCGGTCCCAACCGGGTTACGGCCGAAACCGGTACTGTTGAGATCTTCGCCCTTAAGTATATGCTCCGGCATGATCCACATGCCCCAGCTCGATACGGCAGGCGAGAACGGCTCTTTGTATGTGACCTTTACGGTATGATCGTCGGGCGTCTCAAGGGACCTCACCCGCTCAAAGTCGCCGCTATAGGGTGTCTTGACGGCCGGGTCTACGAGTCTCCTGTACGTGAACTCCACGTCTTTCGAAGTGAACGGCACGCCGTCATGCCACCGCACTCCCTTTCGCAGATGGAACGTTATGCCAAGGCCGTCGCCGGAGACCTCCCAGCTCTCTGCCAGGTCCCCGGTAAGGTTGATATCCTTGTCATATTTTACAAGGCCGTTGAATATCATGCCGCAGACGTCGCTTGAGGCGGAATCGGACGCAAGTATGGGAAGAAGGGTGCGGGCGTCGCTGATAGAAGCGACGACTATAGCGTCGCCGTAAGAGGGGCCGTCATCTCCGGAGGCATGTACCGCGGCGCTCAATAAAAAAAATACCGCCAAAAGTATCGGCGGTATAGATGACGATCTCTTATATACCTTCATGGGGAATATTCCCCTTTTAATAATCGAACGGGCCGGTATCCGGTAATGGTTGAGGCGTGCCCGACTGGGTCATGGGCATCCTGACCGTCTCTTTAGCGACAAGAGAACGCCCTCTATGGCTCGTCATTACACCCAGGGTGAGGCAGGTCAGGATATAGACGATGGCTGAGATGGCCGTCGCCCTGGTCAGGAATAAGGATGTCTTCGTCCCGAAAAGGGTCTGGGTCGAGCTCCCGCCGAACGATTCGGAGAGGCCCCCTCCGCGCCCTGCCTGAAGCAGGATGACCGCTATCAATACCAAGGAGACCACTATATGTATCGCTATCACAAGTCCGTATAACATGGTTTCACCCCGTTCTTATAAACAATTTTTGACTATCCCGGAGAAAGAATCCGCCTTCAGGCTCGCTCCCCCCACGAGCGCGCCGTCGACGTCTTCCTGCGAGATAAGCTCTTTTATATTGTCCGGCTTCACGCTCCCGCCGTACTGTATCCTGACCTTTTTGGACAGCTCCTCATCGTACATCTTCTTCAACAGGTCCCGGATATACCTGTGGACCTCCTGGGCCTGCTCTTTCGTCGCATTGACGCCGGTGCCTATAGCCCATACCGGCTCATAAGCTATCACGGTCCGTAACATATCGCTCTTGGGGATACCGGCGAGCGAGTTCTCCACATGGTCCCTTATAACGTCGAACGTCTTCCCGGCCTTCCTGTCCTCAAGCCTCTCGCCCACGCATACGATCGGCGTAAGCCCTTCTGCCAGGACCGCCTTCGCCTTGCTGTTCACCGTCGCATTCGTCTCCCCGAAGTATTGCCTCCTTTCGGAGTGGCCCACTATCACATACTCGCAGCCGGCGGATTTCAGCATGGCGGCCGAGACCTCACCAGTAAAGGCGCCTGAATTCTCCCAGTAAACATCCTGGGCCCCTAACCTTATATTCGTGTCTACGATCAGATCATGCACATCGCTCAATGACGTAAAGGGCGGGCATACTACGATCTCTATCTCCGAGATATCATAAAGCGAGCGCTTCAGCATGTTGACGAGCTCTACGGACTCGGGTATCGTCTTATTCAGTTTCCAGTTGCCGGCTATTATTATCTTGCGCATATTGTCCGCCTACTTATCCTGCAACGCATCTATGCCCGGCAGTCCGCGGCCTTCCAGGTACTCAAGAGACGCCCCGCCGCCGGTCGATATGTGGGTCATCTTCTTTTCCAGCTTGAACTTCGATATTGCTGCCGCCGTATCGCCGCCGCCTATTATCGTTGTGGCCCCTTTAAGGTTGGCCAGGAATCTCCCGATCTCCTCTGTGCCCTTGGCAAACTTATCCATCTCGAACACCCCGAGAGGGCCGTTCCATACGACGGTCTTTGCGCCCTTGAGATTATCCTTGAATATCTTTACCGTCTTCGGTCCTATATCCAGACCCATCCAGCCGTCAGGTATATCCTCTCCGACCATCCTCACATTGGCAAGCGCATCGAACTTATCGGCGATGACGTTATCTACGGGAAGGACCATGGGGATATTCTTCTTCGCCGCCTTATCGAGGGCCGCCTTGGCTGTTTCGAAGCCGTCCTTGTCCAGCTTTGACGAGCCGATCGTCTTCCCCTTTGCCTTCAGGAATGTATAGGCCATACCGCCGCCTATCAGCAGGACATCCACTTTATCGAGCAGGTTGTCTATCACCTTTATCTTGTCCTTGACCTTTGCGCCGCCCAGTATAGCGACGAACGGCCTCTTAGGGTCGGAGACGGCGTTACCGAGGTACTCTATCTCTTTCTCCAAAAGGAACCCGGCTGCGGAGGGCAGGTATTTCGTTACGCCCTCCGTTGAGGCATGGGCCCTGTGGGCCGTGCCGAAAGCGTCATTTATGAAGATCTCGCCCAGCGAGGCAAGCTCCGCGGCAAAACCGGCATCGTTGGCCTCTTCCTCCGCATGGAACCTCAGGTTCTCCAGGAGTATGATATCATTCTCTTTCATGGCCAGGACCGTCTTCTTGACTTCCGGGCCTATGCAATCCTTGAGCGCCGTGACGGGCCTCTCCAGAAGCTCTCCCAGCCGCTTCGCAACAGGGGCAAGGCGCATCTTCTCGACGACCTTGCCGTCCGGCCTTCCTAAGTGGCTCATCAATATGACCTTAGCGCCTTTATCGAGGGCATATTTAATGGTTGGGATGCTGGCCCTTATCCTGATATCGTCGGTTATCTTAAGATTATCGTCCAGGGGCACGTTGAAATCGACCCGTATCAATACACGTTTCCCCTTCAGGTCCATATCCTTTATCGTCTTCTTCGCCATATCTTCCTCTCCTTAATATAGTAAGAGTATTAAATTATAATGGCCCCTCAGGGGATTGTCAAGAGAGAAAATTTTACTTGAAGACGAACCCTGTCTGGATGGACCAGAAGAGGAGGTCAAGTTCGGGCATCGGGATACGGATATCTCCGGCGAAGCGGCGCATCTTCTCCTCTATCTCCAGGTAGGTCTTCCGGGAGCCCAGCGAGGAAGGGATCCTCTGTATGACACCGTATCTTTTCAGGTTCTTCAGTATATGCCTGTCGAGTATGGCGATATCGTCTCCGAGGCCTATATTACGCAGGAAGTGGCTCGCCTCCTTGTAGCCCAGCCCCTTGACGTTCTCTACCAGCCATTCCCTTGTATCCTGTACGCGCCCCGGCTCGATCCGGCTCTTGATATCGAGCCGGCCTCCGGGTCCGGATGAGAATAGCCGGCGCGCCCCCACCAGGAATAAGGCCTTCTTATTATGGAATCTGACCTTGCCCCTGATCTTCGGCCTTACCTCGCGCGCGCCCCCTTTCAGGAGGAGCCCGGTATCTTTAAGCTCGCGTATCGCCCTGTCGCAGAGGACGGCATTGGCATTAGCCGTGAAGAGACAAAAACAGAGCTCCCCGAATATATCTCTGTCCGGGCGTCCGCCGAGAGAGCGGAACTCCCCCAGGCGCCTCTTTATCTCGGCCTTTCTCTTATTATACTCTCCGGCTAAAAATTCTCTGTCACTCTTCATGGGATCGAAATATATCCTGGCGGGTCGTGTCAACGGCTCTTATTAAGGTAGCGGAATGCCCCCAGAGCGGCCTTGGAGCCCTCGCCTGCGGCGATGACGATCTGTTTCTCCGGGACATCCGTTACGTCGCCGGCGGCGAATATGCCCGGCACGCTCGTTTCGTTATATGAATTGACCTTTATCTCTCCGCGCTGGTTCTTCTCGACATCGGGAGCGATACCGGAATTGGGTATGAGGCCTATCTCCACGAATACGCCTTCGACCGGGACCGTCTCTTCCCTGCCGCCGCGCCTTATTTTTATGCCGTTCACGAACTTCTCTCCCGTGACGGCCGTAACTTTCGTGTCGTTCAGTATCCTGGCGATCGGGCTGGCCTCGACCTTATCCTTCATCACGGCATCGCCCGTCAGGGCGGGCGCTATATTGACCACGTGGACGAACTTCGCTATCTTGATCAGCTGAAGCGCCGCGTCCAGGGCGGAGTTACCGCCGCCTATCACGGCGACATCCTTTCCGGAAAAGAGCGGCCCGTCGCACGTAGCGCAGTAGGTGAGCCCCCTGTTCTTGAACTCCCTCTCTCCGGGCACGCCGAGCTCGCGCGACTTCTTCCCGGACGCTATGATGACCGTCTTCGCCTCATACGTCCCCTTACCGGTCCTGACCGAGACCGTGGGGCCGGTCTTCTTAACCTCGATCACCCTCTCCCCTTCTTTCAGCTCGACGTTATAGCGGCGCATGTGCTCTTCGAACTTGTTGACGAGATCGGGACCGGTTATGAACTGGTATCCGGTGTAATTTTCGATATCTCCGCTCCATCCCGTCTGGCCGCCTATATCCTCGCTTATGACCATGAAATCAAGTTTTTTTCTCGCGGCGTATACGCTTGCGGTTATGCCGGCAGGTCCCGCGCCGGCTATTATGAGGTCCAGTATCTTCTTCTCTGCCATGATCTGTGCCTTGTGTTATAAACGCGAAGCTGTCTCCCGCGCCTTTGACCGGGCTTCCGATATCTTCGCCTTGCATACGTCCGGTCCGAGCGCGTCCATCGGCTCGGCATTGATAAAGGTCATGTCGCTGATCCCCGCAAAACCGAACGCCGTCTTAAGGTACGGCTCCTGTAGATCATAAGCGCGCGCCGGGCTGGAAGGGCCGTAGTCGCCTCCGCGGCTCGTTATTACGACCATCTTCCTCCCCTTCACAAGCCCCTCCGCGCCCTTATCGGTATATCTGAAGAGATACCTGGGTTGGAGGATCACATCTATATATTGTTTGAGGGTGTACGGGATACTGAAATTCCACATTGGGGTAGAGACGAGATAGATGTCGGCGGCAAGGAAGCGTTCGATATGCCTCTCTACCTCCTTCCATGCGGTCTTGAGCTTTCCCGTGAGGTCACGGCCGCCGAGCAGGACATACTTACCTTCAACGACCTGTACGGTGAGTGACGGGAGCTTTTCCGTAGAAACGTTCAGTTCATCTACGGCGCAGTCCGGATACTTTTTCTTCAGCTCTTCCAGGAATACTGCGGATACCTTGAGCGTGCGCGAATCGGCTCCCCGAGGCGTAGCTATTATGTGCAGTAATCTTTTCACAGGCCCAGTCCTCCCATCCGATGCCCTATATCCCCAATGCCTCTTTTATCCGTTCCTTATCGAACCCTACTATGATATCGCCCTCTATATCGATCACCGGCACCCCCATCTGCCCCGATCTCCTCATCATCTCCTGGGCCTTCTCCGGATCTTCGGATACGTCGATATCCTCGAATACTACATTATTATCTTTAAGGAACTGCTTGGCGCGTATACAGAAAGGGCAGGTCGATGTCGAATAGACCGTCACTTTTTTTGCCATATCTTCACCTCACTATATTTTTTAACTCTATCATGTCGTCTATAACGTAATCCGGCCTGAGCGGCTCGACGTCCTCCCTCTTCCCCAGGCCGTACGTCACCCAGCATGTCCTTATACCGGCATTCTTCCCGGTATTTATGTCTATGGCCATGTCGCCTATGATCATGGCCTTATCTTTATCCGTCGCAGTACCGGAAAATAACCTCTCCAGTATGCACGCCGACGGCTTCATGCAGCTTTCATCGTCGCCGCCTATGATATCCTCGAAGTGGGCCCGGATGCCCAGTTTGCCAAGCGTCACATCCGCAAAGCGCGCATACCTGTTGGTCAGGATAAATTTCCTCTTGCCCTTAAAATGCTCGAGCACCTCTTTAACGTGCGGATAGAGCTTCGAGGTATCGGCCGGGTGTTCCAGGTAATAACCGCTGAATGCCTCGAGCACCCGTCCCGCCATATCCTGGCGGCTCTCCCCCAGGCACTTCCTGACAAGGTCGCTTACTCCGGTGCCTATATGCGCCGTGATCTCGGCGGGCTCTTTTTTAGGAAGGCCTGCCGAGGCCAGGGCAAAGTTCATCGCGTTGGCGATATCAAGGCGCGAATCAACGAGCGTCCCGTCTACGTCGAAGAGCAGGACCTCGCACGCTGTAAGGGCCATCTAACCTTTAAGGTTCTCGAACATCTCCTCGTGGCCGATCTCTTCGCCCATGATGTGCGTAGCCAGCTGGTATGTATCGTGGTCTTTGCCGAAGGTCTTCTTCGCGATCTTGTTATATACCTCGATCGCGCCCGCCTCGGCCGTCGTCACGATCTTTATTATTGCATCGTAGTCGGCAAGGTCCTTCATCACGCCCGGGTACGGCGCGTTCGCGTTCTTGGCAAGGTCGCTTATGTTATTTACCGGAAGGCCTCCAAGCTCGATGATCCTTTCGGCCAGCTCCTGGGCATGCTCGAGCTCGTCCTTTGCTATCTTATTGAGGAATTCCGCCATATCCTCATACCCTTTACCCTCTACCGCCTGTGCCATGTACCACCATGCGTAATAGGCGAGCCATTCGTCGCAATACGCCTTATTCAGGTCCTTTATCAGGTCCTTCAGGTTGACCTCTGCGCCTGCTATCTCTCTCGACTTCTTTCCCATATCCTACCCCTTTCTTTTTTTTACAGCTTCTTTCCGAACTCCAGGCCGTACTCGTAACACCGTTTCCGCTCGCCTTCATCAGGGACATATTTACAGGATAATAAAGGCTGCGCTATCTCCATTCCCCCCTCTTTAAGCCCCTTCTCTACATTCTCCGCCGCGCCGCCGCCCCAACCGTACGAACCGAACGCCGCAGCGATCCTGTTCTTCGGCTTCAGCCCCTTCAGAAGCTCCAGAAAACCGGCTATCGCCGGAAGCATATCGTTATCGTGCGTTGACGACCCTATGAGATATCCTTTGGCATCCAGCATCCGGCCTATCACTTCCGTGCGGTCGGAGGCGTTTATGTCGAAGAGCTTGACGTCGACGCCGGCGTCTGCGATGCCCTCCGCGATGAGCCGGGCCATCTTCTCGGTGGAGCCCCACATCGTCTCGTACACTATCACCGCCTTCTTCTTCGTCTCGTTCCTGGCCCATGAGATGTATGCCTTCACTATCTTCATGGGGTCCTTGCGCCATATTATACCGTGGCTCGGCGCTATCATATCGAACGGGATATCCATCTTCTGTATATCCTCGATCTTTTTCAGTATCACGGAGCTGAGCGGCAACAGTATATTGGCGTAATATTTCGCGGCCTCGTCCATCAGCTCTGCCTCGCTCACCTCGTCGTCGAACCTCTCGCTTGTAGCGTAATGCTGGCCGAAAGCGTCGTTGGGCAGGAGGAGCGACTCTTCGCGGCAGTAGGTGAACATGCTGTCGGGCCAGTGTATCATCGGCGCCTCGATAAAGCTCAATGTACGCCTGCCGAGCTTAAGCTTATCGCCTGTCTTCACGGTCTGAAAATCCCAATTCTCGTAATAGTTTCGATACAGGCCCTCCTTGCACTTCGCCGTCCCGTATACCTTTGCCTTCGGACAGAGCTTCATCAGGGCCGGCATGGCGCCGGAATGGTCCGTCTCGACATGGTTGGCTATCACGTAATCGATCTTCCCGGGAGGCACTATCTCCCCTATCTTCCTTATCATCTCGTCCGCGAACGGGCCGTAAACGGTATCGACCAGCGTTATCTTATCGTCGATTATGAGATACGCGTTGTAGGTAGAGCCGCGCCGGGTCGTATAAGTGTGGCCGTGGAAATTCTTCACGTTCCAATCGACGACGCCTACCCAATAGATGCCTTTCTTTATTTCACAGGGCCTCATAAGCGATCACCCCTCTTTCACGAACTGGCTCTTGTCGGCCCCGCATACCGGGCATACCCAGTTATCCGGGAGTTTCTCGAACGGCGTGCCGGGCGCAACGCCTCCGTCCGGGTCTCCCGTCGCGGGATCGTAGATATAGTTACAGACGACACAGCGGTATTTTTGCATGGTATTATCCTTTCCTTTTGTCTCCTCTCCTCTTATAAAGGTCGGGGCCGTATCCGGCGTCGTGCCGCGCTTGACCTGGTGATAGTAATCGTAGGTCATCGCCTTCCCCGCCTTCAGAACCTTGGACTCCGTCAATTCTCCCAGAAAGAGCGTATGGGTACCGCAATCCAGTTTTTTAATCACCTTCGCCTCTATATAACATAACGTATTGTCCAGCACGACCGGACAACCGGACGGAAGACGTATGAATTTAATATCCCTGAATTTATTCTCGCTTCGCCCTGTCTTGAAACCGAACCTTCCTATAAAAGACAGGGGCGTCTCTTCCGCGAGTATCGATATGCCGAAACGCGAACTTGACTCTATGAATTCGTGCGTCAGGTTCTTCTTATTTATGCTTATCGCTATCGTAACGGGATCGTTCGTTATCTGGAACACGGTATTGACTATCTGACCGTTGAGAAGATCGCCCTTATTGGAAGAGGCGATATACATCCCGTAATTTATATTATGAAGTACGTTGGGATCCATAAATATGCGTATTACCTTTTATACAACCCAGTAAGCTCTGCCCTGTCCAGGATATGCCCCTTCATGGCCTCTTCGACATCCTCTTTCCGGGCGCCCTCTCCCAGACCGATGCTATTGTCTAAGGCGTATATCTTGAATACGTACCGATGCGGCTTCCCCGGAGGCGGATACGGCCCGCCGTACCTGCCGGAACCGTTCGAATCGTTGGTCCCCAGTTTCCCGGGAACGCTGTCTTCCTCTATCTCCGGGATGACCGGGATATCATATACGACCCAGTGGACCCATGTGCCTGCCGGCGCGTCAGGATCATCGACTATCAATGCCATGGTCTTCGTGCCACCCGGTATGCCGTTCACGATGAGCGGCGGATTTATGTCATCCCCTTCGCCGGTATACTTTTCGGGTATCAAGGCGTTCTCTTTGAACGCCGGGCTCGTCAGCTTCATCTTATCCCCTCCTCCGGCTTCCGTATGATACATAAAAACGGAAGAGACCAATACGAACGACAGGACCGATATTCTCCAAGCCATATTTTTACGCTCTTCGGCCATAACCTGCTTTAATTAAGCGTTATCGCGGTCACCGGACATTCATCCGTGGCCTTTTTGCATGTCTCTTCGGCCCCTTTCGGGACGACGGCGACGAATGCTACCGCCTTATCGTCTTCCATCTTGAATACTTCGGGGCACGTGGCAACACAGAGCCCGCACCCTATGCATGTATCCGCATCGACTTTTGCCTTCACTCTCGATCACCCCCCTCTCTTCGGTTCATACCATCTCTTTTATGGCGGCGCGTACCTTGGCCGCCCGGTCCGTGCCTTTTCCCTGTATGGACGCGTATGCATCCTCAAATGTAGCGGCATCTCTCCTGTAGAAGGCGCCCAGGGCTATCGGGGCTTCACCATTATAATCCCATTCCCTTATTTTTTCCATCGCTCGTTTAAAATCGGAGGCATCGTGGTCTTTCAGTTCGTAGACATGTTTATCATAGTAATCGTACATATTGTAATACGTGACGCAGACCTGGAGGACATCTACGAGCGAAAACCCTTTGTGCATTACGGCTTCCTTGAATATATTTTTCAGGAGTTCCATCCCGTGCGAAGTACCTCTCGCGATGAATGTCGCCCCGCTTGCGAGCGCTATCTCCAGCGGATTGATCGGGAGCTCCCTGGTGCCGGCCGGCGTTGAGCGCCCCTTGAACCCTATCGGGGACGTGGGCGTATATTGCCCGGTGGTCAAACCGTATACACGGTTATCATGCACTATCAATGTCACATCTATGTTTCTCTTGGCGGCAAATATGAGGTGCTCAAGCCCCTCGCCGTAGGCGTCCCCGTCGCCTGAAAAGCAGATGACCTTCATGCCGGGACGGGCCATCTTTATCGCCTCCGCTACCGGGAGGACCCTCCCGTGCAGCGAATAGAAACTGTTCACGTTCAGGTAGTCGGCTATCTTAGCGTGGCATCCGATGCCCGACAATATCACTATATTCTCGAGAGGCGTGCCTTCGTCCTTCAGCGCCCCCAGGACGCTCTTGACGGCATTCAATATGGCAAAGTTACCGCAGCCGATGCACCATGTATTCTTCGCGTAAGTCCCCAGGTTCATCATATAAGATCCCGCACCCTCGCTTCCAGCTCATCCAGGGAGAAGGGCCTCCCGTCATACTTCAATACCAGCTTATCGACCCGGCACCCGCAGCAGCCGGCAAGGCCCGCCAGCTGTCCCGTGGCATTATTTTCCACGGCGATCACCTTCTCCGCCCCCTTGACCGCCTCGAGGAATCTCTTCACCGGAAAAGGCCCCAGGACGACCGGCCGCACCATTTTCAGCCCCAGGCGGTCTGCCGTCTCTTCGCATACACCTTTATTGGACCCCCAGCATAACAGTATCGTGGATGAATCCGTCTTCCCGGAAACCTTCACCGTTTCGTACCCCTCGAGCTCACGGCTCAGGGATTCCCCTTTCCTGAGCCGCTTATCCTGCATCTTTACGGTCATCGCCGGGTCTTCTGTAGTTATGCCGTACTCATCGTGTTCGTAGCTGTTGACTTTAACGACGGCGTCTTTACGCGGCGGGCAGACCATAGGAGAGACTCCGCTTGCGGTATCCCGATACCGCCCGTATTCGCCCGTGCCGTCCCAGGAAGGGGGGCCTTCTATCGGCATCTCTTTTATGGAATCCGGATCAAAACTATAGACGCCTTCCGCCAGTGTCTTATCGGCCAATATGATAGACGGGATCTGATATTTCATCGACATCTTCATGGCGATATGAGACCAGGAGAACGCCTCCTCGGCATCGCCTGGGGCTACGACAAGACGCGGGAACTCTCCCTGCCCCGCGCTCAATACAAAATTGAGTTCCGTCTGGGCCGTATAGGTGGGAAGCCCCGTGCTTGGGCCCGGCCTCTGCCCTACCATGATCACCACCGGCAGTTCGGCCATGCCGGAAAGGCTCAGGCCCTCCGTCATAAGGCAGAACCCGCCGCCCGACGTCCCGACGGCCACCCTCTCTCCCGCATAAGAAGATCCCGCCGCCATCAGCATCACGGCTATCTCGTTCTCGGGGTGGATAACCTTCAGCGAGAAATCATCCGCGATACCGGCAAGAAAATGGAGAAGCGGCGATGCGGGGGTCATCGGATACGCGATGAACGTATCGAGCCCGCCGTTCACCAGTCCAAGGCCGATCGCCTCGCTTCCGGTAAGTATGGGCAGCATGCCCTGAGGCAGCGTCTCTATCTTCAGGGCCCCTTTCGATGATCCGTACCCGTTAAGCGCTATCTTCAGATTGAGGTCGGCCTCTTTAGACATATTTTTCCTGGCCGTCCCCTCCAGTATATCCCAGGATACACCTATCGCCCTGAATAATGCCCCGATGGCGCATGAGTTACGCATTATGTCGATACCGCCGGATGCCTTCACCATCTGCTCCATGGGTATACCGAGCGACACAGAGACACCCGGCATACCGTCCGGCTTGGCCATATCCGAATTATAGATGACTATGGCCTCTCTCTTCAGGCGGCCCTTATGCAGGTCCAGCGTCTCCTGGTTCAACGCTATGAGTATATCGACCTTATCCGGGTGGGCTGAGATCTTTCTGTCCGACGCGCGTATAACGGAAAATGTATGTCCGCCCCTTATGAGGGAAGGGTAGTCGCGGTATATATATATCCGGTAATTGAGCCGGTTAAGGACGCGGGCGATGAGAAGCCCTGCCCTGTCTATACCGTCACCTGCCTTCCCTCCCAGGAGGATCGAAAGATCTGTCATATGGTCAAGGGTCTCTTTTAGTCCTCTATCTCTATATCTTTCGTGCCTTCCCACAGGCCGTGGAGATTGCACTTCTCCCATGCCTTCAGCGGGCCGCATGCGTGGCTGAGCTTTACCGGAACGGTGACTTTGGGTTCCGTCAATAAGGCGGATAGCCCTATCCTGAAAAGGAATGTGTCGCCCGAATATAGCTCTATCCACTCTATGAAATGTCCCTGCTCATTCGGATGGGCCTTATATTTCCCCACCTCTATCGTCACCAGGAACGGCTCATCCCTCTTCACCTTATCCGGGGCCGTGATCACCGGTATATGCTTCTGTTCCAATTCGGAAAGCGCCTTCACGTCTTTAGGCACATGGACACCGCACAGTATGTCACCTTCACACGAATATTTCGTACCTGCCATAGATATCAACCCCCTTTCAAATGATACAACGTAATTATACCACGGTCTATTTAAAAAAGGTGAGCAGTTTTGAGTCATGCTCAGGACCGGCTACTGCAACCCTCTTTGCAGTGCGCAACAGGCCTTAGCATATATCTGACCATTGTCCGCATATCTGTATCACCCCCGTCCCTTTGCTTATTTTTTAAATATATCCTTCAGGTCCGCATCTGGCGTCGTCACCAGCTTCAAATCGAACTTATCCTGGAGCACCTTGAATACGTTCGGCGTTATGAATGCCGGCGGCGTCGGGCCTATACGTATCCCTTTTATGTCGAGCGCTAGAAGGGTCAGCAGGATCGCGACGGCCTTCTGCTCGAACCACGACAGCACTAACGAAAGCGGCAGTTCATTGACGCCGCATTTGAAGGCATCCGCCAGTGCCGACGCTACGCGTACTGCCGAATAGGCGTTATTGCATTGCCCTATATCGATGAGGCGCGGTATGCCGTCTATGGAACCGAAATCGAGCTTATTGAACCTGTATTTACCGCACGCGAGCGTAAGTATGACGCAGTCACCGGGGACCTTTTCCGCGAATTCCGTGTAGTAGTTCCTGCCCGGCTTTGCGCCGTCGCAACCGCCTATAAGGAAGAAGCGCCTTATCTTGCCCGCCTTCACGGCGCCGATGATCTTATCCGCAAGACCGAGGATGGCCGTATGGTGGAAACCCGTCAATATCTTCTTCCCGGGCGTCTCCGCCAGCGGCGGGAGCGACTTCGCCTTATTTATCAGAGGAGAGAAATCCCTCCCGTTTATATGCGTCCCGCCCGGTACACCGGTGACCCCTGTCGTGAACAACCGGTCGAGGTAACTATTGGCCGGCGGTATCAGGACACAGTTAGTCGTCGCCAGGATAGCCCCGCCGAAGGCGCCGAACTCCTTCTTCTGGTCCTGCCATGCGCCGCCGTAGTTACCCGCGAGGTGTTTGAACTTCTTCAATACGGGATATCCGTGAGCGGGCAGCATCTCGCTGTGCGTATATACATCTATACCTTTACCCTCCGTCTGTTTAAGAAGCTCGTAAAGGTCGAGAAGGTCATGGCCGGTCACAAGGATGGCATGGCCTTTCTTTGTCCCGGTCTCGACTTCCGTGGGCACCGGATTGCCGAACCTGCCCGTATGGGCCCTGTCTAGGAGCTCCATCACTTTCAGGTTCATCTTCCCGCACCGGAGCACCATATCCAGATGCTGTCCCATATCAAAACTCACATTTGTTACCGTCTTGAATAGCGCCTCATGCATGAAGCTATCCACTTCCTCATCGCGCTCGCCAAGCTCCCGCGCGTGGTACGCATATGCCGCTATCCCCTTGAGCCCGAATAGCAGTATATCCTGCAGGCTCTGGATGTCCTCGTTCTTGCCGCATACCCCTCCCTTGGTACATCCGGACCCTCCCGCCGTCTGTTCGCATTGATAACAGAACATCATCCGCCTCCTTCTTTTGACCTCATCTCCCTGTATCTATTATACCGCTCGTCACCCACGCACTCCCGAGCGTATCTGCACCAGTCAAGGCACGTCTGTCCGCCTTCGCGTTTTACCATCTTACCGCAATTCTGACACCTGCCGGAGGCCTCATCCGTCCATATCTCTGCCTTCTCGCCGCAATACCGGCATTGCACCTCTTCCGGCTGCGGCTGGCTGAACTTCTGTGAACCCGGGCAGAGGGATATCATCATGACCTGCCACCTCTTATGCCTATGGTGATCTCTTCGAATTTGACGTCCCTTCCGGACGACGCTATGGCCTCTCTGGCCAGCGATACGAGCCCGAAGCAGCACGGGACCTCCATATGGGCACAGGTGACCGAACGTACGCCGTTATTCTTTATGATGGAAGCGATCTTCTCTTTATAGAACCCGGCGTCATCCAGCTTCGGACAGCCCACGAGCAGGACCTTCCCGCGCAGCAACCCGTCATGGAAATCGGGATAAGCGAACGGGACACAATCCGCGGCTATGAGGAGGTCGGCCCCTTTAAGGTACGGGGCGTTCTCGGGGACCAACATTATCTGAACGGGCCAGTTGGACAGCCGGGATGCCGTTTTACCCTTCACCCCTTTTTCCCCATGATCTTTCTTACCGCTCTTAAGATCCATCGCTTTCGAGCCGGGGCATGCGTGCTCTGCATGGCCGGCCTCTCCTTCCTCTATTATAGTGATCGCCCCTTTTGGGCAATGGCCTATACAGGCCCCGAGGCCGTCACAAAGGCCGCTTATGAGGCGCGCCTTGCCGTCTATTATCCGTAACGCGCCCTCGTGGCAGTTGGGGATGCAGAGGCCGCAGCCGTTGCACTTCTCTTCATCTATCTTTACTATCTTTCTCTTTGCCATAACCCGCCTTCCTTAATATTAGAGCAGATCCTTCACGGTAATGCGCGCCAATTCGGAGATGACGTGACCTTCTATCGCATCGAGCCTCTTCTTCAAACGGCAGGTCTTCCTGTTGGGGCATATGCCCTTCCTGAAAAGACACTCCTTAATAGTAACGGTTCCCTGGAACGCCTCGATCATATCTGTCAGGGATATCTCTGCCGCCGGACGAGCCAGCTCAAACCCTCCGCCCTTCCCGCGCTGCGACTTCAGTATCCCTTTCGACTCCAGCGTCTGAAGGATCTTGCGCAGGAACGGACGCGGCATATTAAGTTCCGCCACCAATGTAGATACGTTCACCACCTCTCCTTCATGCTTGGCCATGAAAGCGACGGCGCGTATCGAATAGTC
Organism: Candidatus Omnitrophota bacterium; assembly: GCA_041650805.1. Taxonomy (NCBI): domain Bacteria; kingdom Pseudomonadati; phylum Candidatus Omnitrophota; species Candidatus Omnitrophota bacterium. Next base: position 20,963 of record JBAZKM010000017.1, read on the forward strand.
CGTCTTCCTGGATATCAGTCCCGAATTCATCTTGGTTTGAATGATACCACATTAGTATCTTTTTGTCAAGTAAAAAAAGGGACGCCGCTCAGAAAAGCGGCGCCCCTATATCTCTCTTACAATCCCTTCTTTATCATGTATTCGATCAGGTCCACCACCCGGCACGAGTAACCCCACTCGTTGTCATACCACGCGATGACCTTGGCGAAATTACCGCCTATGACCTTGGTCATCTTGGAATCGAGAGTGGCCGAGGCCGGATAATGGTTGAAGTCGACGGATACCACGTCGTCTTCGGTATATTCGAGTATACCCTTCATCTTCCCTTCCGAGGCGGCCTTCATCGCCTTATTGATCTCCTCGGCCGTCGCCGGCTTCTTCAGCGTGCATGTCAGGTCCACCACCGAGACGTTGGGCACCGGCACCCTCATCGCGAAACCGTCGAGTTTACCCTTCAGTTCCGGTATGACTAACCCTATAGCCCTGGCGGCTCCGGTAGATGTAGGTATCATCGAGACGGCCGCAGCGCGGGCCCTGCGCGGGTCCGAGTGCGGCAGGTCCTGGACCCTCTGGTCGTTCGTATATGCGTGGATCGTCGTCATGAGCCCTTTCTCTATGCCCCACATATCGTTCAGCACCTTTGCCACCGGCCCGAGACAATTCGTAGTGCACGACGCGTTCGATATGACCGTGTGGTTCTTCGGGTCGTATTTATCCTCATTCACGCCCAGCACGATCGTGAGGTCCTCCCCTTCGGCAGGGGCCGATATGATGACCTTTTTGGCTCCGCCCTTTGTGATATGATTCACCGCGCCCTTCACCTCTTTGCCTTTTTTATTTACTCCGTCGTTCTTTATGGTAAAGAGGCCCGTCGATTCGACGACTATCTCGACGCCCAGCGCCTTCCACGGCAACTCCCCCGGGTCCTTTTTAGCAAGGACCTTGATCTCCTTGCCGTTAACGATGATCGCATCGGCGGACGCTTTGACGTTCCCGCCGGGAAAACGGCCGTGAACAGAATCATATTTAAGAAGATGCGCGAGCGTCTTCGCATCGGTTATGTCGTTGACCGCCACAAGCTCCATCGACTTCGAATTCCGTTCGAGGATAGCGCGCCCGACCATCCTGCCTATCCTTCCAAACCCGTTGATACCTACCTTCACTGCCATCGTCTTACCCTCCCTTTTGTATAAGTTCTCAAGCGACCAATCGCTTAGTAGGAAATGTTATTATATCATCTTTTTCTAAAGATGCAAGATATCTTGGATGATACGGCGGTCTTATCCCAATTTCACCTTCAGGAGGTTCTCTGCCGCTATATGAGGCGGGACCGGATTTATGTAGAACCCGCTTCCCCATTCGAAGCCGGCTATCTTGCCGAGCTTAGGCATTATCTCTATATGCCAGTGATAATCTTCCCTCTCGTGGCCGTTTATGGGAGATGTGTGTATTATGAAATTGTACGACGGGTCCGAGAGAAGTTTCTTTATGCGCGCCAGTGAATCGCGGAGAGCGCGCGCCAGGCACCTCACGCGGTCCCTGTCCGTATTCGTGAAATCGGATGAGTGCTTTTTCGGCAGGACCCACACCTCGTAAGGGAACCTCGAGACGTACGGGCAGAAGGCGATGAAACAATCGTCCTCGTATATTATCCCTTCCTTCTTCTCCTGTTCTTCGCGCACTATATCGCAGAAGACGCACCTCTCCTTATATTCATAGTACTTCGAGGCGCCGTCTATCTCCTCCAGCACCCTCTTCGGGACTATCGGGAGCGCTATCAGCTGGCTGTGGGGATGCTCCAGCGATGCGCCGGCGCTCTTGCCGTAGTTCTTGAATATAAGGATGTACTTGAACCGGCTGTCCCGGCGCAGGTCCAGGGACCTTGCGACATATGCCCACAGGACCTCTTCGGTCTCGGCGTGGGTCAGGTCGGCCATGTCCTTAAAGTGCTCCGGGGTATCGACGATCACTTCATGGGCGCCGATCCCGTTCATCATGTCGAATATCCCGATCCCCTCTTTGTCGAGCTCCCCTTCGATCCTCAGGGCCGGGAACTTATTGGGGACGACGCGCACGGTCCATCCGGGCGAATTCGGCGGTCCGGCCTTGCGGTGCGCCGCTATCTCCGGAGGCGTCAGCGCCTCGCTGCCCCAGCAGAACGGGCAGTTATCCCTCTTTTTGTCATGCGGCTCGACCCTGAAATCGCCCGGGCCGGCTATCTTATCCAGAAAGACGATCGTCCATCTTCCTGTTATAGGGTCCCGCCTGAGCTCATTCATATCAGACCCTTGCCTCTCTCACCGATCTCGCCGCGTCTTCCGGAGGGAGCGGATTGATATAAAAACCGCTTCCCCATTCGAACCCGGCAACCCGCGTCAATATCGGCAGTATCTCGAAATGCCAGTGGTAATCCCTCTCTATCGTCTCCCAGTACCCTTTCTTGCCGGCGTCCCGCCTGAACGGGGCCGCATGCAGAACGAGGTTGTAGGGAAAGTCGCCTATCACCGACCTTGTCTTCCTGAATATAAGGTCTATGAGGGAGGCGAGGTCGGGTACATGGCCCCTGTCGGTCTTATAGAAGTCGCAGGAATGGCCTTTCGGCAATATCCACGTCTCGAACGGGAACCTGGACGCAAAAGGGGCGAGGGCGATAAAATATTTCGATTCGGCTATTATGCGTTTCTGCATGGCCAGCTCCTGCCTCATGATATCGCAGAAGACGCACCTCTCTCTGTAATCGTAATAGAACTTTGCGCCGCTCAGTTCTTCCTTGACCCTCTTAAGGTTAACGGGGGTCCCGATGATCTGGGCCCTCGGATGTTTTATATGCCCGCCCCCTGCGGCCTTACCGTAATTTTTAAAGAGCATCGCGTACTTTATACGGGTATCGCGCTCCAGGTCCCGTATCCTGTCGAGCACCACGTTCATGCTCTTGACTATCTGTTCCTGTGAGAGCTCGGATTCCCTCTGGTGGCGCGGCGATTCCACTATTATCTCATGGGCGCCCCTTGCGCTCATGATATCGTACATGCCGCGGCCGTGCCTGTCGAGATCCCCCTCGATGGTGAGGAGCGGCGATATGCTCGGGATGACACGCACCTCCCACCCGGGGCCGTTAGGAGAACTGCCCGGCTTCCGTAGCGCGTATATCTCCGGGGGCGTCATCGATTCGTTCCCTTCGCAGAAAGGGCACTTCTCGCCTCCGGTGAACTCTTCTTTTTCTACCAGCCCTGAACCGAACTGGTCCGGCCGCTTGGCCCTTTCGGTGGATATGATGACCCACCTTCCTATAATAGGGTCCCGCCTGAGCTCAGGCATCTATTTCGTCTCCCTTAAGAATACCAGGAAATCGGAGGGGTTTATGACACCCAGTATGTTACCGAACTCGTCTTTCACTATTATAAGCTCGCCCTTCCTCGCCTCGACCTTCTGGAGCGCGGTCTTGAGCGACGTGTCGGGGCTCACCGTTATGAACTTGCGCTGCATCACCTTGGCCACGGAAGAGTCGAGCTCCCTTGAAAGCGCCTCCGGGACCTTCGCCACCACTTCCTTCTTTATGCTCTTCAGTTTCTCCTTTATGAAATCGTAGAGCACGGAGATCAGTATGCGCTTATAACTTATGGCTATCGGGAGGAACGGTTTCCCCTCTATGAAATTGAGATGCGCCTCAAGCGTCGACTGGCCCGTCTCCTGGTCTATCGTAAGGAGGTACCTCATGGAGCTGTCAGGTATTTCGTCTATCCTATCCTGGGGTATGGCAGCAAGGTATGAAAGCTCATATACATCGTCCAGGTCGAGGTCCAGGAATTTGTACGAGTCCTGTATGTACCTTGCCAGGTCATTGTCCTGGTCGCGGTAAACGGTCACATACTTTTCCAGGGTGTCTATGGCATCGGCGAGGAAGACGCCGAGCGCCACGTCTATATTGTACACCAGTCCGGAGGCGACTATGGCACCGTCGTCGGACTGGCCCGGCCCCACATGGTGGCGGATGTACATATATTTTATATGAGGCCCTGATACCCTGCGTTTCGTCCTCTCCTCATCGATTATCAGGCCGCAGTCCTTGTAATCATCTATATCTTCGCCGTGTTCCTGGTGGGCCAGCATCTCGCCGTCCAGCCCCATATCTTCCATTACCTTGGTATTGACGAGATAGCATCTCCCGTATCCTATATTGATCTTATATATCCCCTGCGTCTTACTGCGTATATCCGGGTCGTCGCGGAGTCCGCCCAGGTAAAGGCCCCTCAGTATATCGTGATAGTTGACGGTCCTCTCCTTGAATTGGGAGATGCCCAGGAGGGGCTTCCCGCTTCTCGTCACAAGGCGCTCGCGCGGGTCATCGGCAAGGGCGCTATCGACGAATTCGACGATCTCGTCTATCAGCTCCTGGCGCTTCGCCTTGACCATCTTCGGGCTTCTCCCGAGGGCGCGCACGACGTCATCGATCGTGGTATTGACGTAGGTCCTCTTCTGGAAGGCGCCGGCGCCGTTATGGGCGCGGCCTTCGATGGACTGCATGTAGACGAGTTCTTCTATCTTGGGCGTGGTCAGGAGCCGCTCGGAGGTCTTGAGGTTCTTGAAGTCCTGCTGTATCAGTTCGCGCGGTGCGATCTTCTTCGACATATTTCCAAAGATTATAACATATGTCCGGCGCTAAACAAACAAATTCTTCGCTGTTTAAAATTTTACGGGTCCGTCTATCCGGTCCCCTCTCCGGTGGGGTATCTCCCGGGAACGTCACATTTTCCCCGGCGAGGAAAATGTGACTCCGGAAAATTGCTCGCTCCCCGCCTCCGCATTCAACTATCAATAGACCATGTGCTACGGCGGGTCCATGCCCGCTCGCAATTTTCAGGTCCCGGTCGATACCCCACCATCGGGGGCCCCTTATAGCGCTACAAAATTTTTAGCCTACTCCGCACACAGGACGACGGCAAGAGGGGTCAGGCTACAATAGAAGAGATCGGGGTAAAATTTGGGATAAGCTATGGCTATTAAAATACTAAAATTTCACAGAGGAAATTTTAGTATGATCCCAAATTTTTATAAAGGAAAAATTTGGGATAATCTATAGGCTATTAAAATACTAAAATTTCA
>JBAZKM010000018.1 GCA_041650805.1 Candidatus Omnitrophota bacterium
GAGAGATCATATCACCGAAAGAGCCGGCAAAGACGCCTGCGGAGGAATACGATAACCTCAATGATATCATCGATAACAACCCGATAGACGACCAGGAGATATCGGACGGCTCCAAGATGGTCGCCCTCCTCAAGTTCCTCGGTATAGACACCGATATGATGAAGGGCGTCAGGGAGTGGAAGCCGGTCGAGAACGCGCGGGCGATCATGGGTAAGATAAGGGATATGGTGGCCGACTTTATGGACAATCTTGTGGCCATATCTTATAAGAAAGCCGCCGCCCTGGTGTTACTGAGGGAGCTGGCGCCTGTCATAGGACAGAACATGGACGTCGCCATGAAGCTATTGGCCGTCATAAATCCTGAAGTAGCGAATGCGCTCTCCCGTCTCTCCGAGAGGGAGAGGGAGGACTTCCTTGCTGCATTCGCCGCGAAGCCGCTCGATAGATCGAGGAATCTTGATGAACAGGTCCTCGATGCGTTCATCGGCCATATCTTCGGTCTTGCCGAAGGCAAGAACCTCGCCACGGCACGCATATACCTGAACGCGATGACGGCCGCGGTAACGCCCGATAATAAGGATATGGTCCTGAAGATACTCAATTCAAGGATCAATAGTGCCCTGAAAGGCGCAGGCATCTCTGAAGAATTCAACCAGGCGCTCAAAGAGACGGTCGGAGAGATCATATCACCGAAAGAGCCGGCAAAGACGCCTGCGGAGGAATACGATAACCTCAATGATATCATCGATAACAACCCGATAGACGACCAGGAGATATCGGACGGCTCCAAGATGGTCGCCCTACTCAGGTTCCTCGGTATAGACACCGATATGATGAAGGGCGTCAGGGAGTGGAAGCCGGTCAAGAACGCGGTAAGGATACTGGATGAGATAAGGAGGTTGAGCGGAAAGTGGACGCTATTCACCCTAAAGTCGGCCATCGCGGCCGCATTCCTCAGGGACCTGGCCCCGTACGTTAAGCAGAACATGGACGTCGCCATGAAGCTATTGGCCGTCATAAATCCTGAAGTGGCGAACGCGCTATCCCGTCTCTCCGAGAGGGAGAGGGAGGACTTCCTCGCCGCATTCGCCGGGATGATCCTCGATCCTTCAAGAGATATGGGTGAACAGGCGCTCGAAATGTTCATAAATCACGTGCTCGGTATAGCAAAAGATAAAGGCATAGACGACGCTGCGCGCTTCACGGGGATCATACGCGCCCTCACCACCGCCGACAATGCCGAATTGATGCTCAATATAGTGAAGCACTTCGACTGCCAGGACAGGACGCAGGAGACGGTGGTCGCGAATATCATAATGGGGACCCTCGAAGAGACAATGCGCAGGTCGCCCGACAACACCGACGGCGGCAGGATGCACGATATCCTGCGCGATAAGGATGTCAGGGCAGGGGTGAAGCTGATATTGATGCTCAGGTTCCTCGAGATCGAACCGAGCGCTATAAATGCGCAAGGATGGCTCAAGGATAGAGATGAGGTCTCGAAATTGATGGATGATCTCGAACAGTTCATAGCGCTCTTCTCCGAGAGAGAGGACCTGGCGAAGATACTGGCCGCTTTCGCGCTCAGGAACATCGCCAGGATCAATGTCGATCTTGAGGTAAGGGCAAAGCTCCTCCGTATAATCAATCCGGATGTCGTCCGGGCTCTTGAACCGTTCTCGGGCGCGGAGAAGAACGACGTCGTTGACTATATCGCCGCATCTCTCAGTCCTTCGGAAGACCTTGAGGCGCAGGCACGCGATATCTTCATAAATAAGATTCTCGATATGACCGGCATGGCAGAGGATATCTATACAGACACGCATGAAAAATACGCCAGGGCCATAGTCGCGCTCGTTACACCGGAGAATGAAGAGGAGATGATGGACGATATGAAGGCCGCTATGGAAGGCGCATCCGACTTCAAGCTGAAGGTGATAAATGCGGTCATAAGGGACCTGCAGCTCAGGATGATATCAGGCGCATTTATTGACAGGGAAGGCGCGCTCGACGCAATGCTGAGGGATGGCACGATGTCGGGCGAAGATAAGCTCGCGGTTATACTCGATCTTTTCGGCATACGTATTGACGAATTGAACTCCGTACGCGGATGGGATGTGATGGCAGAGGCGGACGGTATGATGACAGATATAAGGTCCGGAGTTTCATCGGGTCTGTCTGTAGAGAAGGCGATAGCCTCCGTACTGTTGAACAGATTGGTCTATTCTCCGCAGGGTGAGCTTGCCGTCAGGTTAAATATGGCCCTGGTGATGCGGCTCATCAGGAAGATCGTATCGCCTGAAGTCGCCAAGGAGATCGATGGGCTCAAGGGCAGGGCGAAGGAAGATTTTGCCGTGACCTTTGCGATGGCATTGGGTAAAGAAGAAGATATTGACGCACAAGCGGCGGATATAATGAGCGCTCTGGCTGGTGCAGCTGTTGCGCCGAGAGAGACGGGTGTGACTGCGCCTGTTGCACCGGAGCCTGCAGCCGTCTCTCTCGGAGAAGAGGCCGGTGAGGTGCTTACAGAAAAGGTGCCGGGGACCGGCAGGACGGTACTGAGCAGTTCCGCGGTCGGGATAGCCGCTGTATGGCTCGTCAACCCGCCGGCCGCTTACACCATAGCCGCGGCCGCGGCAGCGATCTACTTCGGATACAAGATCTACGGGAGCTTCAAGAATAGGGAGGCCGTATCATATCAGACGGCCGATAAAGAACTTGTCAATAACGTATTGAGCGTCCTCGACACCGTCGAATTCGAAGAGAGGGGTGCCTATGACAGGGCCAGAGAGGGCCTCGTAGGACATATATCGATGGCCGGTAAGGGCAGGCTGATCGAAGGTCAGAACGTGACCGTGACGGTAGGAGATATCGGCCGCACCGTTACGTCGGGCGATATAGGAGAGAGGGCGCTCAGGGATATAGCTATGGAGATAGCAAGGGACCTGCCGAATCCAGAGATGGTAATAGGGAATATAGAAGAGGCGCTCAGGGAGTTCAACGGCGCGCTTCCTTACGAGATAGCATTTGCCGTAATGCCGGACGGGACGGTTCAATATTCAACCAGGTCAGATATCAGGTTTGACAACGAAGGCCGCCTCATGCAGATGAGCTGTACGGAGACCGTCCTGCCGGGCGCCAGAGTACTATTCCGCGGCCATACGCATCCGGACGTCGCCGGGACGAAAGGCCAGTTCGCAAAGGATATGGAGAACCTGAACGAAGGCCGGTTCGGTGATATATCGGAGCTTGTCATATTCCAGGGCCAGACGGCCGTCGTCGAACGTCTTGCCAGGACGCCGGCCGCAGCTATCGCCGCTGCATACGGCCCGGCACATATCATCTACCGTTTCGATGCCAGGGATGGGGCATTCATTGAGACTATCGAGGCGCGGCCGCTGGAGATGGTGGAGATACAGGGCGCAGATCTGGCCAAGGAAGGGGCCGGCATCACGGCAGAGATCGCTCCTCCTGTCGCGCCTGTATTCAGCGGGGCCGCCCTTGCGCCTCCGGCCAAGAGGGCAGACCTGATACCGGGCGCGGCATCCCTCTCTTCTTATCTTGATGAGGGCGGTACGGCGGCGCTCGTCGAGCGCATCAGAGAACTTAAGGATAGCGGTGTCATGACAGGCGCCTTCGTAGCCGCGCCTCACATCGACACCCTGGCCGACGAGAACGGCGACCTGCTCAATACTAATACGGGCCTGAAAGAGATCGCAGGTGTGGCAGCTACGAACGGCGACCTCCTGAAGGTCGTTATCCTGGTCGAAGGCGCCCGGGGCTTTGATAGGGCCGTTAAGGCGATAGGGAAGATACCGGCGAACAAAGCGATAACGATCATCGATATAAGCCAGCGGGGCAGCCAGAGCGTCGCGGCGTATGCAGCCCAGGAACTGGGCGGCGGCATACCGTGCAGCAATATAGGTATGAGTTTCACCAATACCCCGGAGAACAGGAAGACGATCGAGAGCGAATTTGGCAGGCACCTCAGGGAGTCGGCGAGCGTAGTCCTCGTCGACAAAGAGGTCCTTGCCTCGGATAAGCCCCAGACGGCGTATCTGGACGTGGTGAACGCCATCAATGCAGCCGTAACGAGGAAGGTCAACTTCCTTGGGCTCCTGAAGGACTCGGGCGATACGGGAGTCATAGACCTTATCAATAAACTTCAGGATATGCTGCATGAAGCGTTCGTATTCAAGATCATTACGGATGTAGGCAGGGAGCTCGCTGACTGGATACGTTCGGTCAACGCAGCCGCCGTTTCAGCATAAAGGTAAAATTCTAACCTGGTTAGAATAGCCGGGTTAGAGAGGAAAGCGGATCATTAGGGGGTGATGATGATGGAAGAGAGGCGAAGATACCCTCGTTACAGAAGATATCTCGAAGTGGCCTACGAAACCGGGGATACGGTAGGTATAAGCTGCGCGACGAACACCTTTGACATAAGCAGGGGCGGCTTATCTATGCCGGTCAATAAGGCGATCAAGCTGGGGAAGAAGATCAACCTAAGGATCAAATTGCCTTATTACGACAAAGAGGTGACGGCTCAGGGCAGGGTCGTTTGGAAAGGACCTGTGCGAAGGACGCTATCCCAGGAAGAGTATGCGGGGATAGAGTTCATGGCCATGGATGACGGCAGCCGATCCGCGTTGGCTCAATATCTCGAGACGATATCTGCTTAACGGGGCGAGAATATTAGGAGTACAAAAATAAAGTTACAATATGTTGCACTTCATATGGTTACAATATCATTAAATCATAAAAAAGTCAAATATCGCTACTTGACAACTATATGCTATATGATATACTCATATGGTTAATGGGAAGTAAAAGTTAGCTTTTAACATAAGGGGTAATCTCCCATGAAGGCTTGGCGGCTTAACGAAGACCATCACTTTTTCTCTCCAGATCCGTCGGAAAAGACGGATATCTCTACGAGAGAAGAGCTGGGCTCAAAGTCCCTGATAATGGACTGGCAGAGCCACCGGAACAGGAAGTGGATCCGGACGGTAGCCCTGATACTCGTAGTGACCTTCGTACACCAGGACCTGGTCTGGGCGCAGGGCGGAACACCCATTTGGTCGAAAGGATCGAATGGGTCTTTTTCTGTTAAGCCGTCCGCTACTCCGGAAAGCACCATAACCGTCCCCAAGGACGTAGCCGTCACCAAAGAGGCCTATACAGGCAAAGACGGCAAGACGATCATCAATATCCAGGATGCCCACGCCTCGTTGACCGCCCAGGAGTCGATATCTTCCATATTAGATTCATTAGTCACTAATTATGATCTAAAATTGGTGGCAATAGAAGGCTCCTCCGGCTATATAGACACCTCTCTCTTAAGAACATTCCCGGATGAAAATATACGTAAAGAGACCGCCGGATATCTTATGGCCAGGGGAAGGATGTCCGCAGGCGAGTTCTTCTCCATAACCTCCGACAGGAATATAGCCCTCTACGGCATCGAAGATAGGCCGCTATACCAGGAGAACGTCGATCAGTTCCGGCAGGTATATGAGATCAACAGATCGCTTGAGGGGGATCTGTCCGGGCTTGACAGGGCGCTCAAAGGCCTGAAGGACAAGATATACACGGACGAGATGAAGGAGCTCGATGCCAACTCCGTCCTCCACAGGGACGGCAAGCTGGCGTTCTCAAAGAGATGGGAGCTCGTAGGGAATATCGCAGCCAAGGTCAACCTTGACTACCGGAAGTACGACAACCTCACAAAGCTTGTCGAATCCCTGAAATTGGAGAAGGAGATCGACTTTCAGAAGGCCAATAAGGAACGCGACGCGCTGATAGACGTATTGAGCAAGGCGCTGCCCAAGCAGGAGCTGGAGGAGCTCGTCCTGAAGTCCTTATCGTTCAAGATGAACAAGATATCCAAGGGTGAATATTACGTCTTCCTCCAGGGCCTTGCCGATAAGAATTACATCTCCCCGGACCCGTACCGCAACCTGATCATATACACCGACTATATAACCCTTTACGAATCTATAGACCTTTTCGCCATATTCGACGAGGTCCAGGCCTTCGAGGACGCCATCAAAGAGCGGCTCTTCACCAACGATTACCAGAGGAGATTACACCGGATATCGAGGTGCGTGAGTTTTACGAAGGACCTTTTTGAGCTTAAACTGGTAGGGGCCGATCTAGAATATCTCGCCGATAACATCGCTACCTGCAACGCCGGGTATATAGCCGGCTTCATCAGGGATGCCTCGTTAAGATACGGCGTAGCCATAGAGGGCAATTATGACCTCTCAAAGATATTCGACTCTATCCCCAGGGCGCTCGACTTCTACCGGACGGCCGACATGCGCAACTCCTCGATGCTCGCCAATACCATAAAGCGCATGGATTCAGAGGGAGCGAGCGTCGCGGCGCTCATCACCGGAGGTTACCACTCCAAGGGGCTCGGTGAGCTGCTGCGCCAGAAGAATACGTCATACCTTGTGATACTCCCGAAGTTCGACGCATCGAAAGGCGAACGCCCGTACGTCGCGATACTGACCAATAAGAGAGAGCCGTATGAAGGGCTCCTGAAGGGCGGGCAGTATTACCTCGCCACGGGAGCTTACTTCGAAGGCGTTAAGCAGGTGACATCTAAAGAGGAGATCACCGCGCTCGGGGCGCGGCTTGCGGACGCGGTCATATATCCTCTTAAGCGTATCATCGTCGAGAGGGCCGGGGAGATGCCGGATGCGGAATTCAGCCGGTTGGTGAAGACGAAGCCCGGCAGGGAGAAGGTGAAGTCGGTGCTTGAGACGTGGATCTCCGCATATGAAGGCCGTTACACAAAGGGCGGCTGGCCGAGAGATGCCGCTCCTATGACGCCGAAAGCGTTCAGGGAACTTCTGTACAACGTCGTCTTCGATGCGACAGGGACGGATATCCTGGCTACGCAGGAAGAGGCAGACCGGCTGAGGGCCATAGAGGAGCGGTTGAAGGCGGTAGAATCGAAGATCTACGAGCGAAGCGAGGAAGGGCAGACAGAAAAGGCGGCAGAGAGATTCATAAGCGGAGTAGCGGGAAATGCGGACAGGATCAGGGCTATCTATGAGGAAAATTTTGAACATTATCCGCAGCGTGCGATAAATCGCGAGAACGTAGAATCGTTCCTCGAAATTATGCTTCGCAGGAAGGGTATCAATGTGAGGATGGAGGATTACCGTTCGAACCGTGTGATAAGCGGCCTGATAGACAGGATAACCGAGGCGGTCAGGCCCCTGCGGCCTTTACAGCCTGCGCCGGCCCCTTTAACGTCCCCCGCCCCGTCCGAGATCGAGGCAGAAGCCGCACAGGCCCTTGAGGAAAGGCGTAAGATCGTAGCGGAAGAAGGCGTCCTTACGGCAGAAGAGGTTGCGTTGCGGGACGAGCTTTATAGCTACAAAGAGAGAGTCGCCGAGAGGCTTATAAGGCATACTGTCGATCATGTCCCTCCCGCTACCACCGCGGCAGAGACGGATAAGTGGCATGGCAGGCTGCCTCAAAATCGGAGAGAATGGCTGGAGTATCTGCTGGATAAAGGACACAGGAGTGTGATCTTTCACATATTCGGCGTATCGGGCATAGAAGAGTTAGACGCCCTGGACACAAGTTTAATGGGCAAAAATTTGATAGACAGGACAGAAGCCATCTTTACGGCGTATGAAGAAGGCCTCCCGGTCATCAGAGAAGCGAGAGGGAAGGTCAGGGAGGTAGAGACAAGATACAGCGACGATCAGAGATTGATGTCTCTGGCAGGCATGGTAGATGAATACGATATGGCATATACCGCAGATGACTTAAGGGCCATGAGGGAAGGCGCGGAAGAGCTATTGCAAACTATCGCCGAAAGGGACAGGAAGCCGGCCGGCCCTCCCGCTCAGGTCCCGTCCGCCTCCGCCGCGCCGTCACCGGAAAGGCCCGGGGCGAGGCCGTACGATGAAGGCAGGGCGCTCGTCGAAGCAGTCCTGGTCGCCTCCGCCGCAGGGCTCATCATATCGTTACCCGGCCCCATAACCCTTGTTATCAACGCCTTATTTGCCGCCGCAGGCATCCCGCCCATACTCAGCGGTACACGGTTAGAGCTTGCCGGTATCGCTGCCGTCATTTTTGTCATATTCAAAGCCATATTCAAGACATGGCAGGCGGCAAAGCGGCTTGCCGTATCGCGGAACATAGCAACGCTCACCCACGTAAAGAGGTTCCTGCAAATCAATGATACGGAGTTTGCAAATGACCCGGATGTCGTGAAGATGATATTCGAGATCGGCATAGATACCCTTCAAAAAAGAGCGGGTGAAAGGGCGCACCGTACCGGCGGGGCGAGTCTTGAGGAGACGAGCGACGGGGATGCTGAGGACCTCATTATCATACAGGATATCCATGGTAACCTGAGGAATTTGAGAAGCATCCTGATCGCGGAAAATATCATAGAGGGGCTCCGGCAGGGCCGCATCCAGCTGGAGATCAGGGGTGATATCATACACCCCGTTTCACCATTGATATCATCGGAAGAGCGCCAGGTCTCGATCCCGTCATTGGCCGCGCTCCTTTTGATCGTCGAATTGCAGGTGAGGTATCCCGGCAGGGTCCACATCAATATAGGGAACCACGAGAATGCGCATGTAAGCCGCGAGGCGATCCATAAAGACGGAAGCGAGAAGGTGTCGGAGTTGGAAGATGCGATAGAGAAAGGGTTCGGGCCTGCTGACGCAGACCTGATCACCGGGAAGATGGCAGATTACATAGAACTGCTGCCGGTCATAACCACGCAGGAGGCGGGCGATAATATAAAGATAGCCGGATTTCACGCCGTCCCGGACGGCGCCCGGATACCGGAGGAATACGATTTCGGGGACATGTTCAGGGCCGGCAGGATGATAGGAAGCCGCGCCGGCGGATCCAGGAATATCCCGCTCTCAACATTCCTTATAGGTGACAATATCGAGAGCTCGCTTCCGGATATGGGGGCCCTCCTCGACCGCATGGGAGGAGAAGGTGAGATCGTTATAGGGACGTGCGGCCATCTGACCACAAGGGACCTGAAGAGTATAAAGGGCAAGGGATTCACTACCATAGGAGATGAAGACGGCGGCGATCCTGCCTTCGTGCTGGCAGGGGACCGGCTGGTCGCAGGCGTCTCCTATAACAGGCCGGCATATCTGAAGATAGGGCTCAGGCATCCTTTCGGGCAAGGCGGTAAACCGGACGTCGCGAACCTCGTCGATTCGGAAGGCGGGTCGGCATTCAAGATAGCCAGAGAAGTTACGGTGCACCATATCTCAATACCCCCGCACGGTGTAAAGAGCTTCTTTACGGCTCTTCTTGTGACGCTCGGGATGGTGTTGGCGAACCCTGCGTCCGGGAACGTTAGCACCATTGCCCCTATCGGCAGCATGACACAGGCGGGCATGGGAGAGGCCGGGCGGCCGGTCGCGGAAGACGTAGAGGCCCTGGAGAAGAGGATGCTGGAGGAGGCGCTCGAGCCGCTTACGATCGAAAAGATGCCCGCAGAGGCGCCCATTGCCGGGCGACCGGAGATCTCATACAGATTGGACCCGGTCTCCGAAGGGATGAGCGTTACGGAGAACCATTACGCTTTCGGAGAGCATATATTTACCAACCAGATAATGTCAGGACAGTGTGTGGGAGTGGTGGTGATGACCGATAAAGGGGCATTCCTGGCACATCTCACCCCTCCGCATCTTGACAAAGAGAATATAAGAGCAGAGGAGGCCGGCCAACCTGCGAGGGACGCAACGCATGATAAGGTGCTGCAGATCGCCGGGGAGCTTGTAAGGCACGGCGTCACAGATCATAAAGATGTCAAGGTATATGTCTTCCATTCCGGCGGCGACCTGATGGTAGACGGCGTAGTACAGCACAACTTTGCCACAGAAGCGAAAGAGTCATTGAGGAAGGTCTTCGGGAAAGTGGTGGCGGTGCCGTTCATACACGAAATGGGCATCACGCTCGTGATCGACAGGGCAGTAAAAGATGACGGGCGGAAAGGGTATGAAGTCAAAGTAATAGGAAGCGATAATGTCTTCGCCGTCAGGAAGGGTTTCTATGATTCCGGTACCGGGGAACTGAAGATGGCGGATCCCGACTTCGGAGATACATTGGATACGCTTAAGCCGCTGGGTATCGTGCTCGCGTTGTCCATAATACTGCTCGGCATAGGGAGCGCCATTGTATATGCGTTTAAGGCCTCCGCCCGTTATCTATATGAGAGGAAGGGGCCGGGCGTTATAAGGAGGACGGCTAGCGACCTGGCTGAGACGGTTCTTATAGGCATCGCCAGCGTGCTCGGTTGGGTGATCGGGAAGGCATGGAAATATACAGGACTTTTTATCGATAGTGTGCTCAGGAGACAGGCGGTATCACGCGGACGCGAAGACGACGATAGATCCAGGAAGTACAAGAGCATATGGAGTGCAGGCCTTGCGGCGGCCATGACGTCCGCGGCCGCGTTATTGACAGGTGATGCGTTCCACCATATCCCGGAGATCACACTGGGTATAATGGCCGCGATATTCGCCCTGCAGGCAGCAGGATTCATATATTCATATCTTAACCCGGCGAAAGACCTTGACCCGTCCATACGCGATAAGGCGACCCCTTTCACGTCATTCACCGAAGGCGCCTCCACAAAAGACGGCTCGATCAGGGTGAACTCGCGCCTTCCATATATCTTTCAGAGATGGTTCTACTCGCACGAGGTAATGCATAATAGATTGGAAAGATACGGCATAAAGAACGCTTTCCTGTCGGAATTCCTGATGCTGTTCATCTTTGACATGCCGCTTCTTCTGGCGACTCTATTAAGGTCCGGGGCAGGGCCGGCGATATATCCGCCGGAGACGATCGCGGATGTAAAGCGGATCGAAAGTGTTTACGCTCGGGCCATGCCGTACGCACACCAGGATTACCAGACGGCCGCAGCAATGCACCTGGCAGGCGAAGGGAATAATAACGCCGAGATAAAGTGCGGCGGCGGTAAGACGAAGGTCGGCGTCATAGCGACCGCCCTGGAGCTCTTAAGGATAAAGAGGAGCGGTTCCACCGACGCCATAATACGGACCACTACACACGATTCGCTTTCTGAGAAAGACGCTGAGGAAGGGGCGATAGTATATTCAATATTGGGGCAGGAGCTCTTCGGCACCCCCTTCACCGCATCATTGATAATAAAAGGTAAGGACGGCCGGGACGAGGCGTACGAGTTCGTCGTGAAGGACGGCAGGGCCGCGAAGGTCAGAGTCGACATAGATGACGCCTTCACAAGAGACGTGGTCTATCTCCTGGTCGATAAGGGTATCCACAGGACGGAGGCCGAGTCCCTCCTCGATGATAAGGAGGCCTTCATGGCGCGCAGCTGGCACTGGCTTGCCGATGAAGGAGATGTCGCATTCTATTTCGACGCGAGCAACACCTATCTCATATCCGGCGGTGCAAGGGCCGATGCAGCTACGCGTAACGTTTTCAGGGTGAGCGTCGAAGAGGCGGTAAAGGCCCTCTATGACGTGACGAGGGACGGGAAGACGCATAAGCCCGTCTCTAAAAATTGCATCGTAGATGACAGCCAGAGGACCATATCTTTCAACAGGTGGGCGCGCGAAGAGTTCCTGAAGAGGCTTGGAGATGTACTGGGTGAAGAAGAGGTCAGGGCGAGCAGGGAGTTATTGCTGAGATTCTCCGAGGAGGCCCTCCAGGCACACCTCTATTATGAGGCCGGGAAGAACTATGAGGTAAGGGGCGGAGAGGTCGTCCTGGTAAGCGAGGACGAGGGAAGCCTGCAGCCGGGCAGGGAGCTGAGCGGCGGGCTGCAGAACGCCATCAGGGCAAAGGAAGGGGTCGCCCTGAAAGATGAAACGCTCCCGCAGGCCCAGATGCCTCTCCATGTATATCTCGGGCTTAATAATATCCACGGAGGGCAGCTCATAAAGAAGTTCGGGATAATGACCGGGACGATGCCGCGCGGTATAGATGAGATATACGGGACCTCCACCAGGACCTTCCAGCCGGATATAGAGCTTGAGAAGAAAGACCATCGGCCCGTCATGTCGTCCACAAAGGAGAAGAAGAGGGCATTATATTCAAAGGAGATACAGAAAGAGCTGGAGTCGGCCCAGGCGGTTATAGTCCATTGCGCATCAGAGAACGATGAAGCCGAGTCTATCATGGCCCTCGCCGCGGCCTACGGCTGGGCGAAGACAGGCGCCACGCCCCGCGAGACGGTCGATAATGCCAGGTCTTATCTGCGTGACAATAAACGCATCAATATAGAGGGAGTCACCATCAGGTCCACGGAGGGCGGTGACCTCGATAAGATCAGGCAGATCGTAAAAGAGAGGGCCGGGCGTCCGCGGACCGTAACATTCATCACCAACCTCGGGTCACGAGGGCTCGATTACCAGATCACGCAAGCCGTTAATGAGACGGCCGGAGAGGCGAGGATCAGTTTCACCGGGATATCGACATTCTTCTCTCCTTATATGGCCCTTTACCAGCAGTTCGGCGGCAGGATAGGACGGCCGGTGTGGGTGGAGGACGAAAAGGGCGGTCACCTCGAACCGACCCCGGGCACCCTGAAGGCGTTCTGGAGTTTAGAGGACGAGACGTTCGTGCAGTATGAACATTTTGAGAGGATGGCCCTCAACGCGCTGGCAAGAAAGGTGAAAGCGATAGAGGAGAGAGGCGGCGTCGCGGAGATGGACGACCCGGGCCTCGATATACGGGATACCACGGACCCCGGAACAGGCAGGGTGATAATAAGGCGCCGGACACTGAGCAACCTGGCAAAGAAGATAGAGGATAACCTCATAGAGACCTTCCAGCAGCAGAAGAAGGTGGACGCGCTCCTCTTTTCAGAGACAGCCATAACTCTAAGGGACGGGACGACCCTTAGAGAGAGCATATGGAATGCGTATACGAATATGCTTCGCCGGCTCAAGAGAGGCGGGTTTATAAGCGCCCTCTTCGATACGGAGAGCGAACTTGGCGCGTCCCTCAGCCGTGCCCTAAGGGAGAAGGCGGATGCCATATCGGCCCACATCGCTCAATACGGCACACGCAATGAAAAGATAGCAGAGCTGATAAAGTCATTCGATGAAGGTATAAGTGAGGACCGGAAAGGTTTCGGCCTTAAGGTGAGTTATGATATTGCAGGAGAACTGGCGGATGCCGGGGACGTATCTTTTGCCGTACAGAAGTTCATTAAAGATTTTGTCGCCCGGTCCACGCTCGAGACGCTGTCGCAGAGGTGGGGCGGGTATCTACTGGAGATGGAGGATTACAGGAATAAGCTTAGAAGGTCCGCATGGGCCCAGCAGGCCTCCCAGGTGAATGCGCTCCTGGGGCAGGCGAAGGTCGCGCGGGAGCAATTCAAGGGTGTCCTGGCCGCAACCGAAAAAGAGGCGGCCGATATATGTATAGGCATGATACTCTACGGTAAGAGCGAGATAGCGAAAGAGGTAGCCAGGGAGGGCCTTCCTCTT
The DNA here is from genome assembly GCA_041650805.1 of Candidatus Omnitrophota bacterium. Taxonomy (NCBI): domain Bacteria; kingdom Pseudomonadati; phylum Candidatus Omnitrophota; species Candidatus Omnitrophota bacterium. Next base: position 13,491 of record JBAZKM010000018.1, read on the forward strand.
ATAAGGGCTCCCGATATAGCCGCGACCGTATCCGGTTTCGCGTGGAAGAGCGTCTTAATATCCGCAGTCACATACATAACATATCAATTATCGGTTGCCGTATTCAGCTTCTTCTCATTCCTGCCCAAGATGTCGGGTCAGGCAGGCGGAGAGGGCCTGGCAAATATAGCAGGTATATTCGATCATATACCCGGTACGATCTCGGCCCTGCCTCCCGAAATATCCATCCTGCTCGCAGGCGTCATGTCGCTTCTCCTGGTGGCGCTTCTGCCCATAATAAGGAAGATACAGGCCAAAGATATCTCAGGCCAGGAGATAGAGCTTGCGAAAGAAGAGTATGCGATAAAGGGAAGTGCCGTTACCGTAGGCATCAGGTACCTCCTGAACAGCAAGGTCATGTCAGCGGTCAATATGCTGGCGCCGATGGCGTCGCTCCTCCTCATCTTTAGTCATGTCGTATCCGCGGGAGGCGCATCGCCGGCCATGGCGGTGTTGAGCACGGTCCTCCCCGGCGTGGCGAGCCCGCTCCTGACGCTGGCGCTCGTGTCGGCGGTCATAGGGCTGGTATCGTACGCGCTGACGATCATGATCAATTTCTCGAATATAAAGAGGCCGCATGCGACGGAATCTAAGCCGGCAAAAGAGGGGTTCGGGGCCTTCATACACGGCCTCGCTACTATAATCGTCTCGGCCGGCATCTACACCACGCTCGGTATGAGCGCGCTGGGTATAGGCGCCATGGCAGCGGTAGCCGTCATCACGGCAGGATACTTTACGTACGCGGTAAAGGTAGGCAAGCGGGAGGCGGAGGCGCCGCACGTCGTCGGTTACGTATCTGCGGGGGCGGCATTCTATCTGTTGTCCCAGTACCTGGCGCCTTTATACGCCGCCCATCCGATCTTCATAGCGGTGACCGGCATCCTTGGCGGCCTCATCATGGCCGTCGGCGGCATAAAACAGATAGCAGGCCAGGCGAAACTGCTAAAGGATTCGTTCAGGCCTCTCACGGGCGGGGCGCACAGGAAGACGTTCCTCGACAAGGCCTCGGTCATTTCGGACTATCTCTTCAAGAGCAACATCTTCACATTGAACGGCGTGATAATCGCCGTATTGGCGGGGGCCGCGGCTATAGGGGCCTTTTACGGGCTTCTGCCGGTTGTCGACACAACGAACGTGGCCTACTATCAATATGCGGCGCTGTTGGTCGCGGCCATGGTCATCGTGCTGGCCAGGGTGATGTCTTCGTCGAACGCGCTGAGCCGGGCCGTCGAAAGAGGCTTCAGGCCGAAGAACGTCGTCCGCGCCACCGGGTTCCTCATGACGGCCTCTATAGCGACCGGGAACGTATCTGCCAGCGCGGCTGTGGCATCGCAGGTCCAGGGCACCGCGGCCATGAAGGAGAGGGCCGGCGCCGCACAGCCCGCGGGTCTGAGAGAGGCCGTTGAAACGGGTGTGGCAAAGGCGTTGCACGGGGTACCCGCCCCGGCCGAAAAGGCGGCTCCGGCGCCTGAACGGACCGCCCTGCGGACCCAGAAATCGTCGGGCAATTTCCAGATCGTAAGAGAGGTCGGCCCCGGCGGCGATATAATACATACGTATGTGCGTAAATTCGTCAATAATACATGGATAACCGATATACAGATGGACCCGGACGGCACCGTGACCCTGTACGAATATGACGGCATCACATTCGCAGGCGCCGTCAAGTATTACACGAACGGGGATAAGGAGGAACTGAACGACCGGTGGCAGGTCACGGAAAAGACCGCCTCCGCAACCGACTTCAAAAAAGGCGCCAACCTCCCATGGCAGAATTACGGACGCGATATAGGATCGACAGTCCCGGGGATGGGATTCAGCTCGGGCGATAACGAGGAATTCCTGATCGACTCCCTGAGGCCTTTTGCGGGACAGACCGTGAGGCTGAACCTCTTCACCGATCTCAGGGATTGTATCGATTTTTCAGATCCTGACTCTTTGCGGTTTTACAATGCGGATAAGGTCTTTGCCGATATGGATACGCTCCTCGAAGCGGCAGGCATATGCGGCGTCAAACTCGATATAGTCCTTTTCGATTACTGGATCGCCTACGGGCCCGGTTCAGGCGATACCGGCCACCCTGAGGCGATAAAGGACCCAGGGCTGAGAGGGCAGGTCGTGGCTCTCATGAGCAGCGTAATAAGCCGGTATGCCGATGATCCCCAGATAAATTCGTATGAGGTGATGAACGAGCAATATTATGGGACCGATGCTTCCCCGTGGGGCAACCAGCACCCGACCGATCCCGTGATGTCCACGGTCACAGTAGGCGAGATGGCGACGTTCCTCACGGACTTCATATACATGATACGCATCAATGACCCGGGTAAGCCCATAATGATCTGCTTTGCCAACAGGAACGATGTGACGAGCGGGAACTGGACCGCATTCATCGACGGCTCGGGAGATGACGACGCCGATATGATCGATTACCACTACTGGGCGAAGGATAACTACTACAGCTTCGATAACCTGTCCGGTCCGGCGAGCGATCCCATATTCATGGGAAAGCCGGTCACCATAGGAGAGATAGACCCGCAATATTATAATGTCGGCCTAGACCCGGATTTCACCGGGCGGCTCGATGCCGTATACGGCGGCGGCAATGCCGCAGGGTACTTCTGGCAGGGGGACGGTTTTACTACGCCCATAACGCCCGAAGACCTGGCGCGTTTCCAGGATTGGTACAGGGGCGTCAGATATACCTATTACCTCCCGAGCGGGAACGTCATGACCGCCACATATTCGGACGGCAACGTCTATGAATATCAGGATAACGACTATGACAGGAGCGACCATTTTGGCAGGATGTATCTCCACACCCTGCCCAGCGGTATCTATTTCCGCCAGTCGGAGTTTATAGCCAACCACGATTCCATCCTGAGACAGGATAAGTACTTCGCGGACGGCACATTCGGCGGTCACTCGATATTCACCTACTATTCGAACGGCCCCGTAGAGACGCGCACCAATTATAACGCCGACGGCAGCCTTGTAGATTCCTACAGGATAATAGAATATTACTCAGACGGTTCGATAAAGAGACAGGAGAAGTATAATGCCGCCGGGGTGAAGGTTGCCACCTACCTCATTGACGAATACTATGCAGAGACGTTCGGCCAGGAGAAACTCGTATTCAGGCAGACCGAATACGACGGGGCAGGCCGGTTCGTCTTCAGTTCAGACCTCTATTATTATACAGGGACGAATCTCGTCGAAAGGGAAGATCTCTATTCACAGAGCGGCGCATACCAGGGTCGCTTCGCCTACGAGTACTTCCAGGGCACCGATACCATCAGCAGGAAGACGCGTTACGATGCCGCCGGGAATCCGGTGGCGGTGTATACATATGACCGGCTGTCGCGGCTCATAAGGGAGACGAACGCCGACGGTTCGTATAAGGAGTTCGAATATTACGGGACCACATCGGCTAGACATTATGTGAGGGAATATGATGAAGGCGGCATACTCCGGATAACATACGAGTATGATACATCGGATCGTCTCATCACGGAAAGGCATACCGACGGTTCATATAAGGAGTTCGAGTATTATACCGGAACGCCGATACGGAGCGTCATGAGGGAATATGATACGAACGGTCTATTGGCCGCCACCTACACCTATGAGAATACTATAGCCAACCGTCTCCTCACCGAACTCCGCGTCACCGCGAACTCCAACGGCGAGATATACTTCGTATACACCTACGACCAGGCCGGTAATGTCACCAAGAAGGCCTACAGCGACCAGGCCGGTACGGACCTCGTGGCCACCTACACATATAAAGCCGCTGACCCGGAGAGGGTAGCGACGATACTCCTTGCCGAGGCCAACTCAGACGGCGAGATCTACTTCGTATATACCTACGATGACGTTAACCATACCATAACGAAGAAGGCGTATAAGGACGCCTCGGGCACGATCTTAAGAGCCACCTACTACTACA
>JBAZKM010000019.1 GCA_041650805.1 Candidatus Omnitrophota bacterium
CTTTGCAAGCGTCGCCAGTAGCGCGGCCGTAAGCGTCGTCTTACCGTGGTCGATGTGGCCGATGGTACCGATATTCACGTGAGGTTTTGACCTGACAAACGTTTCCTTTGCCATAAAGGCCTCCCTTGGTATCTATTTATGACTCTTCGTCTCTCCCTTGGACGTCTCTATTATCTTTATCGCTATATTCTTCGGCACTTCCTGATAGAAAGAGGGCTCCATAGTATGGCTGGCCCTTCCCTGCGTCAGGCTGCGCACGGTAGTAGAATAACCGAACATCTCCGCAAGCGGCGCAAACCCTCTTACCACTTTCAAGTTCGCGCGGTCCTGGATCGCCTCTATCTTTACCCGGCGCGCGCTCAAGTCCCCTACGACTTCCCCTAAATACTGCTCCGGCACCGTCACCTCGAGGTTCATGATCGGCTCAAGCAGTATCGGAGCGCCGTTCTTCAGCCCCTCGTTGAAACCTATGGATGCCGCCATATGGAACGCGATATCCGAGGAGTCGACCTCATGGAACGACCCGTCTACGAGCTTGACATCGACATCGGTAACGGGATAACCGGCAAGGGCACCGTTAAGCGCGGCCTCGGTGACGCCCTCCTTTACGGAAGGTATATACTCTCTCGGTATGGAGCCGCCTATGATCTTGCTTTCGAAGAGTATCCCTGAACCCTTCGGGGCGGGGGCTATATCGAGCACCACGTGGCCGTACTGGCCGCGACCGCCCGATTGCTGTATGAACTTACCTACCGACCTCGTCGATTTAGTGATCGTCTCTTTATATGCGACGTGCGGCTTATCCACGTTGGCCGCCACCTTGAATTCCCTGAGCATCCTGTCTATTATTATCTCCAGGTGCAGCTCTCCCATCCCGCTTATTATCGTCTGCCCTGTCTCTTTATTGTATGTCACCTTGAACGTCGGGTCCTCTTCCTCCATCTTGTGAAGGGCCATGCCCAACCGCTCCTGGTCCGCCTTCGTCTTGGGCTCTATGGCCATTGATATGACGGGCTCCGGGAAGTGCATCGATTCGAGTATGATCGGGTACTCCTCTTCGCATATGGTATCCCCGGTCGTGGTATTCTTCAATCCGACCACCGCGACTATATCGCCTGCCAGCGCCACATCCACTATCTCCTGTTTATTGGCGTGCATCTTGAGGATCTTCCCTATCCGCTCCTTTGTATCCTTTGCGGCATTGTAGACATACCCTCCCTGCTCCACCTTTCCCGAATATACCCTTACGTAAGTGAGCTTGCCGACAAAAGGGTCGGTCGTGACCTTGAATACGAGACCGCAGAACTTTTCGTCTTCGGACGGCTTGCGAGTGACCTCTTCTTCCGTATCGGGGTTTATCCCCTTTACCGGAGGTATGTCGAGCGGCGACGGCAGGTAGTCGGTAATGGCGTCGAGAAGCGGCTGTATGCCTTTGTTCTTGAACGATGCGCCGCAGAGCACCGGGACCATCTTTCCGCTTATGGTCGCCTTGCGCACTATTTCCCGTATCTCGTGAGGATATAATCCCTTCTCGTGTATATAGCGCTCCATCACCATCTCGTCCACCTCTCCCAGCTTCTCTATCAGGTTGTGGCGGTACTCGCTGGCCAGTTTTTTGACTTCCTGGGGTATCTCCCCTGTCTCCATGGTGGCGTTTTCGCCTTCGCCCTTATATATCAGTGCCTTCATCGTGATCAGGTCGACCACGCCCGCAAAATTACCTTCAGCCCCTATGGGTATCTGGACCGGTATGGGATGGGCGCCCAGCCGCGTCTTCATCTCTTTTACGACATTCAGGAAATTGGCGCCCGTCCTGTCCATCTTGTTCACGAATGCGATGCGCGGCACGCCGTACTTATCGGCCTGGCGCCACACGGTCTCCGACTGCGGCTGGACACATCCCACCGCGCAGAAGACGACCACGGCGCCGTCCAGGACCTTGAGCGAACGCTCGACTTCCGCGGTGAAATCGACATGGCCGGGCGTATCGATGATGTTGATGTTCTTCTCTTTCCAGAAGCAGGTCGTCGCTGCGCTCGTTATGGTTATACCCCGCTCCTGCTCCTGCACCATCCAATCCATCACCGCCGTGCCTTCATCGACCTGGCCTATCTTGTATACCTTTCCGGTAAAGTAGAGGAGCCGCTCCGTGGTGGTCGTCTTACCGGCGTCGATGTGGGCAATGATCCCTATATTCCGTATCGCTTCCAGTCGTGCGTGCTTTTTTGTAGTCATCGTATTATCTAACGTTATCGTCTCTTCCATTTATGCTTACCATCTGTAGTGGGCGAAGGCCTTGTTCGACTCCGCCATCTTATGAGTATCTTCCCTCTTCTTTATCGCAGATCCCTGGCCGTTGAACGCATCCAGTATCTCTTCCGATAGCTTCGTCTCCATCGGCTTCCCCTTTTTGACACGCGCAAAATTCCTTATCCACCTCATGGCTATCGAAACACCGCGGTCAGGCCTGACCTCTATGGGCACCTGGTATGTGGCCCCGCCTATCCTCCTGGGCTTTACCTCCAGAAGAGGCCTCGAATTGTCGAGCGCCTTCTGGAAGACCTCGAGCGCGGGCTTTCCCGTCTTCTCGGCAAGCGCGTCAAAACACCTGTACACTATGCCTTCGGCAACGGCCCTCTTGCCGCGTGTCATCACGATATTTATGAACTTCGCCACCGTGACATTCTTATATTTGGGATCGGGTACGATCTCCCGCTTCTCTGCCCTTCTTCTCCTCATAACTCTCTCTTCCTTTTATGCTGCCTTCTTGGCCGCCGCTTTCTCTTTCGGACGCTTTGCCCCGTATTTTGAGCGGGATTTCTTCCGGTCGACCACACCGGCCGTATCCAGGACGCCCCGCACTATGTGGTATCTTACGCCGGGAAGGTCTTTGACCCTTCCGCCCCTGACCAGCACAATAGAATGTTCCTGCAGGTTATGGCCGACCCCGGGGATATAGGCCGTGACCTCTACAGAATTGGTAAGACGGACCCTTGCGACTTTTCTGAGCGCCGAGTTCGGTTTCTTGGGTGTCTGCGTCTTCACCTGAAGACAGACGCCGCGCCTCTGAGGACAACCCCTCAGAGCAGGCGATTTGCTCTTCATACTGAACTTCTCTCTCCCCAAACGTATCAGCTGATTTATGGTCGGCATAGATTACTTTTCTTCCTTTGCCTTTTCTTCTTCCTTAGGTTCGGTCTTCTTGGGCTCTTCAAAAACGTTCTTAACGAGTGCTATATTCCTGTGCGTTTCGAATCCTGTCCCGGCCGGGATGAGATGTCCCATGATTATATTCTCTTTCAATCCTCTCAGATAATCGACCCTGCCTGAGGCCGCCGCGTCCGCAAGGACCCTGGTCGTCTCCTGGAAGCTTGCCGCGGATATGAAGCTCTCCGTATTGAGCGACGCCTTGGTGATCCCCAGAAGCACCGGAGTGGCCCGCGCGGGCTTCCCTTTCTTCCTGACGACCCTCTTATTCTCCTGCAGATATATCCCTTTGTCCACCTGCTGTCCGTTCAGGAAAGCGGTGTCGCCCGGATCCTCGATCTTCATCTTCCGCAGCATCTGTCTGACGATCACCTCTATGTGCTTATCGTTTATATTTACACCCTGTAGCCTGTATACTTCCTGGACCTCGTTCACAAGGTATTCCTGCAGCTTCTTATCCCCGGAGACCCTCAGGATATCCTGAGGCACAACGGGACCGTCCGTGAGCTGCTGCCCGGAGAGCACCTTATCGCCCTTGTAGACGTTGAGGTGCTTTCCGTGCGGGATCATATATTCCTTCTTCATACCTGTCGTCGATGTGACCACAACGCGCTTCTGCCCCTTCTTCGACTCCCCGAATTCCACGATGCCGTCTATTTCGCTTACCACGGCCGGGTCCTTGGGCCTCCTGGCTTCAAAGAGCTCGGCTACCCTGGGGAGACCTCCCGTTATATCTTTCGTCTTTGTTATGAGGCGCGGCGTCTTGGCTACTATATCTCCGGCCGCCACACTCTTTCCGTCACCTACCACTATGTGCGCGTTGGCCGGGATGGGATATATGGCCAGGACCTCGTCCTTATCGTTCAACACGAGCACCTGAGGATGGTAGTCACCTTTATGTTCTACGATGACCCTGTTCTTAAGTTTAGTTACGGGGTCGACCTCCTCCCGCATAGTGACGCCTTCCTTGATATCCTCATACTTTATATTCCCGCCGACCTCGGTCAATATTGGGACGGTATACGGGTCCCATATGACGAATATGACTCCGGCGTCGACCGTCTTCTCTTCTTCGACCCTTATTATAGCGCCCTGCGGCACCGTGTAACGCTCGAGCTCCCGGCCGCTGGCGTCGTTTATGCTCAACTGGCCGTTCCTGTTAAGGACGATGAATTCGCCTTCTTTCCTCGTCTTTACCACTTTGAGGTTATGATATTTGACCGTTCCCTTATTCTTCGACTCTATGTAGGACTGTTCGACGATCCTTCTCGCGGTGCCTCCGATATGGAACGTCCTCATCGTCAGCTGCGTACCGGGCTCACCTATCGACTGGGCGGCGACTATGCCCACCGCCTCACCCGGCTCGACTATCCTGCCGGTCGCCAGGTTACGCCCGTAGCATTTGACACAGACGCCGTGCCTCGCTTCGCATGTCAGGACGCTCCGGATCCTTATCTTCTCTATGCCCGCCTCTTCTATCTGCTTCGCCTTATCTTCGGTTATCTCGCTGCCTGCTTCCACCAGGACCGTATCGGTGATGACATCGACTATATTATCCAGGGCGACCCTTCCTATGATACGCTCGGAAAGCTTCACGACGACTTCGTCACCCTCGATTATGGCGCTTATGAGTATCCCGTTAAGCGTGCCGCAATCGTCCACCGAGATGATGACGTCCTGCGCCACGTCGACGAGACGCCGGGTCAGATACCCGGAATCGGCGGTCTTAAGAGCGGTATCGGCCAGACCCTTGCGGGCCCCGTGGGACGATATGAAGTATTCGAGGACGGTCAACCCTTCGCGGAAATTGGCCGTAATAGGCGTCTCGATGATCTCGCCTGACGGCTTGGCCATGAGGCCTCTCATGCCGGCGAGCTGGCGTATCTGCAGCTTTGAACCTCGCGCGCCGGAATCGGCCATCATGAATACGGGGTTGAACGGGTCGAGCTCCCTGAATATAAGGTCGGAGACATCGTCCGTAGCGTGCGTCCAGAGGTCGAGTATCTTCTGATAACGCTCCCTGTCGGTTATCAAGCCGCGTTTATACTGGTCCTCTACGTGCTTGACCTTCTCTTTCGTCTTATCTATGAACTCTTTCTTCTTCTCCGGGATGACCAGGTCGCTCACCGAGATCGAGAGGCCCGCCTTTGTGGCTTCCTCAAAACCCATCCTCTTCAGATCGTCGAGAAGCTTTATGACCGTCTGGTGGCCCTTGATCTTATAGCACTTGTTGATCAGTTTGCTCAACCGCGACTTATCCATGGTATCGTTCACATATCCGATGCCTTCCGGGAGCACCTGGTTGAACATGATCCTGCCGACCGTCGTACCGGTTATCTTTCCGTCTATGTCCACCTTCACCTTGGCGTGCAGCTCCACCTCTTCGTCCTGATATGCGACTATGACCTCCTCGGGCGAAGCGAAGGTTATGCCCTCCCCCTTCGCCCCGGGCCTCTCCTTGGTGAGATAGTGGCACCCCAGGACTATGTCCTGGGTCGGCGTCGTTATCGGACGGCCGTCGGCCGGAGAGAATATATTGTTCGCCGACATCATCAGGAGGCTCACTTCCATCTGCGCCTCTATCGAAAGCGGCACATGGACCGCCATCTGGTCTCCGTCAAAGTCGGCGTTGAATGCCGTGCAGACGAGCGGATGTATCCTTATGGCATTGCCTTCTATCAGTATCGGCTGGAATGCCTGTATGCCCAACCGGTGAAGCGTAGGGGCCCTGTTCAGCATTACGGGGTGGTCCTTTATGACGTCGTCGAGTATGTCCCATACCTCGAGTTTCGCCTTCTCGACCATCTTCTTCGCGCTCTTGATAGTGTGGACAAACCCCTTCTCTTTAAGCTTCTTTATTATGAATGGTTCGAAGAGCTCCAGCGCCATCTTCTTCGGCAACCCGCATTCGTTCAATTTAAGCTCAGGCCCGACCACGATGACGCTCCTGCCCGAGTAGTCGACCCTCTTCCCGAGAAGGTTCTGCCGGAACCGGCCCTGTTTGCCCTTCAGCATATCGCTCAGCGACTTGAGGGGCCTGTTGCCCGGTCCGAGGACCGGCCTGCCGTGCCTGCCGTTATCGAAGAGGGCGTCGACCGCCTCCTGCAGCATCCTCTTCTCGTTCCTTATTATGATCTCGGGCGCCTTCAGTTCAATAAGTTTTTTGAGACGATTATTCCTGTTGATGACCCTGCGGTAGAGGTCGTTCAGATCGCTCGTCGCGAACCTTCCGCCGTCAAGCGGCACAAGCGGCCTAAGGTCGGGCGGTATGACCGGGATTATCTCCAATATCATCGATTCGGGTCTGTTGCCGGAACCTTTGAACGCGTCGATGAGCCGGAGAAGTTTGGCGCTCTTCTTCTGCGTGTTGTCGGACTTTGAGTCCTTGATCTCTCTCTTGACCTTGTTCGCCAGCTTATCGAGGTCCATCTCCTTCAAAAGGTCCTTCACCGCCTCGGCCCCCATCTTTGCCGTGAACGTCTGGCCGAACTTCTCCCTGTATTCTTTATATCTCTCTTCCGGCAGAAGATCGAGCTTCTTCAATGACGTCTCGCCGGGGTCGATGACTATATACTCTTCGTAATAGAGGACCTTCTCCAGGTCCCTGGTGCTTATGCCGAGAAGCGCCCCTATCCTGGAGGGCATGACCTTGAAGAACCAGACGTGCGATACTGGGCAGGCAAGGTCTATGTGACCCATCCTTTCGCGCCTGACGCTCGACCGCGTGACCTCTACGCCGCAGCGGTCGCAGATTATGCCTTTGTGCTTTATCCTCTTATATTTGCCGCAGTTGCACTCGTAGTCCTTAGTCGGACCGAATATCCTCTCGCAGAACAACCCGTCTTTTTCGGGCTTCAACGTCCTGTAGTTGATCGTCTCCGGCTTCTTGACTTCGCCTTTGGACCACGACTTGATAGTCTGCGGCGCCGCTATTCTTATGGTGATCGCGTTAAATTGCGGTATCTCTTCTGTCATAATATTTTTGGCCTTCTGCTGTTATTCCTCTTCCGGCAAAGCCTTCTTTTCCATCTTAAGGTCCAGGCATAAGCTCTGGAGCTCTTTTATAAGGACATTGAACGACTCCGGCGTCCCTGTCTGAAGCTTATTCTCTCCCTTTACGATCGCCTCATATATCTTGGTCCTGCCGAGCACATCGTCGCTCTTCACGGTGAGCAGCTCCTGGAGCGTAAAGGCGGCCCCGTATGCCTCAAGCGCCCACACTTCCATCTCTCCGAACCTCTGGCCGCCGAACTGCGCTTTGCCGCCGAGCGGCTGCTGGGTTACGAGCGAGTACGGACCGATCGACCTGGCGTGTATCTTGTCATCTACGAGGTGGGCGAGCTTCATCATATAGATGTAGCCGACCGTGACCTTCTGGTCGAACTGCCTTCCCGTGAGGCCGTCATAGACCGCCACCTTGCCGTCAAGCGGTATCTGGGCCTTCTTCATCTCATCTTTTATCTCTACCTCGGTCGCGCCGTCGAATACCGGGCTCGACACATGGAAACCTAATAGCTTGGCCGCCCACCCAAGGTGCGTCTCAAGTATCTGACCTACGTTCATACGGCTGGGCACGCCCAGCGGATTCAGGACCACTTCTACGGGTGTACCGTCCGCCAGGAACGGCATATCTTCTTCGGGGAGGATCTTCGCGATGACACCCTTATTCCCGTGCCGGCCCGCCATCTTGTCTCCCACCGATATCTTCTTCTTGCTCGCTACGTATACCTTGACCTTCTTCAATACACCCGGGGGGAGCTCGTCGCCGCGTTTCACCCTGTCGATCTCGCGCTCCATCTCGAAAGATATGTCCTCTATCTGCGCATCGAGGAGACGGGTGATCCTGGCTATCTCCTGCTCCTGGTCGGGGTTATTGACTATCTTTACGCTCTCCAGGTCTCCTTTTTCGACTATCTTCTTGAGGTCCTTGACCCGCACGGTCCTGCCCTGGGCGATCAGCGCCCTGCCCGATTCCTGGTCCAGGAGGCCTGCCGCGAGTTTCTGGCCGACGAGAAGCTTGTGGGTCTTCCTGTACTTCTCTTCCTTTATCTTCTCTATCTGTGCCTCATATATCTTCTCTATCTCTTTTATCTCTTTTACTTCCGCCGCCCTCTCCTCTTTGGTCTTGGACCGGGCTTCGCGCCTGGAAAATATCCTGACGTCTACGACTATACCCTCTACCCCGGGAGAAGCGATAAGCGATGCGTCCCGGACGTCGCCTGCCTTTTCGCCGAATATGGCCCTCAGCAGTTTCTCCTCCGGCGAAAGCTCCGTCTCCGACTTGGGCGTCACCTTCCCCACAAGGATATCGCCCGGTTCGACCTCCGCGCCGATCCTTATTATTCCGCCCTCATCGAGATTGGCCAGCGCCTCTTCGCTCACGTTCGGTATGTCCCTTGTGATCTCTTCGTTCCCCAGGCGGGTGTCGCGCGCCTCTATCTCGAATTCCTCTATATGTATAGAGGTATACCTGTCCTCGCTGACCATCTTCTCATTCAGCAGTATGGCATCCTCAAAGTTATAGCCGCGCCATGGCATGAACGCCACGAGTATATTACGCCCAAGGGCAAGTTCCCCGTCTTTCGTGGCGGCCCCGTCCGCCAATACCTCTCCCTCTTTGACCTTCTGGCCCAGCTTTACCAGCGGCCTCTGATTTATGCATGTGTTCGCGTTCGAGCGCTCGTATTTACGCAGGGGGTAGCGCTCGCCGCTTACCACTATCTCCGTGCTGTCGACCGCGGTTACCGTGCCCGAGTTTTTGGCGACGACCACCGACCCGGAATCCCTGGCCGATAGATACTCCATGCCGGTGCCGACCAGAGGCGCTTCCGTATCGAGGAGCGGGACCGCCTGGCGCTGCATGTTCGATCCCATGAGCGCGCGGTTAGCATCGTCATGCTCAAGGAACGGTATTAGGCTGGCTGCGGCCGAGACGAGCTGCCTCGGCGAGACATCCATATACTGCACCTCTTTCGGGTTCGCCTGCACGAAATCGTCCTTGTAACGGCAAAAGACCTTATCCTCGGAAAGGTACCCCTTAGAATCGAGCTTGGAGTTCGCCTGGGCTATCATGTACATATCTTCTATATCGGCGGAGAGGTACTCTATCTTATCCGTAACGCGCCCCTCCGTGACTTTACGATAGGGTGTCTCTATGAAACCGAATTCGTTTATTTTGCCGTATGTGCTGAGCGACGATATCAGTCCGATATTCGGCCCTTCCGGCGTCTCTATCGGACAGAGCCGGCCGTAGTGGGTATAATGAACGTCGCGGACCTCAAAACCTGCCCTCTCCCTGTTCAACCCGCCGGGGCCCAGCGCGCTAAGGCGGCGCTTGTGTGTCAACTCGGCAAGCGGGTTGGTCTGGTCCATGAACTGCGAGAGCTGGCTGCGTCCGAAAAAATCCCTTATGGCGCTCGATATGAGCTTGGCATTTATCAGCTGGTGAGGCATCACATTGGCAAGGTCGTAAAGGTTCATACGCTCTTTAGCGGTACGCTCTACCCTTACCAGCCCTATGCGCAGCTGGTTCAGGAGGAGCTCTCCGACGCAGCGCACGCGCCTGTTACCCAGGTGGTCTATATCGTCTATCTCGCCTTCGCCGCCCTTGATGGCCAGCAATTTCAGGACCACCTGGACCAGCGTCTCTGGCGTTATAAGCCGTTCGTCCAGGGAGACCTTCATGCCCAGTTTCCTGTTAAGCATATGCCGGCCGACCTGGCCGAGATCGTATCTCTTGGGATCGAATAACAGTTTGTTGACCAGGTTAGCGGATGATTCGACTGTCGGAGGATCGCCGGGACGCAGTTTCCTGTATACTTCCATCAGCGCGTCTTCCCTGGTCTTGGCGTGGTCCTTCTTGAGGGTATTGGTCATCTCCGGTATAACGGTCTTGAATACCTCTACGTGCCTGACCGACGCGTCCCAGATCTTATCCGCAAGCTCGCTCGTTATCTTGGTATTCTTCTCGGCTATGACCGAGCCCGACTCTTTGGAGACGACGTCTTTGGCCAGCACCTGGCCTGCCATCTCTTTAAGTTGCGCGGACCTGGTCAGGTCGTGCTTATCTATCCCGCAGAACGCCTTCAATATATCGTCGTCGGTAGAGTACCCGAATACCCTTAGGAGCGTTGTGGCCAGGAATTTCCGGCGCCTGTCGACATATACGTGGAGGACGTCATTTGCGTCGAATTCGAATTCAAGCCATGCCCCCCTGTACGGTATTATCCTCGCGGAGAATATCTTTTTACCGGTCGGATGCATCTCCGATTCGAAGGATATGCCCGGAGAACGGTGAAGCTGGCTCACCACGACGCGTTCATCGCCGTTCACGATGAAGGTGCCCGTCTCCGTCATGAGAGGTATGTCGCCGAGATAGACCTCCTGTTCCTTCGTCTCTTTCTTGGACTTCAAACGGAGCATGACCCTGAGAGGACCGGCATATGACATACCGCGCTTCTGGCATTCGAAGATGCCGTACTTGGGCTTTCCTATGCCGTAGCTCAGGTATTCGAGGCGGTATTCGCCGTCCGGGCTCTCCATTGGGAATATCTCCCGGAATGCGGATTCGAGCCCAAGGTTCTTACGCTTCGCTTTCGCGACATCCTTCTGAAGGAACTCTTCGTAAGACTGCAGCTGTATCTCAAGGAGGTTCGGTATCTCGAAACACTCCTCGATCTTGGCGTAGTTCTTTCGCTTTATCATAGACCTTTTTCGGTTACTTCAGTTCTATCTTCGCTCCGGCCGCTTCGAGCTGTTTCTTTATCTTGTCGGCCTCTTCCTTCGTTGCGCCTTCCTTGATCGTCTTAGGCGCGGCGTCTACCAGGTCCTTGGCCTCTTTCAGGCCGAGGCTTGTCAACGCGCGAAGTTCCTTGATGACCTGGATCTTGCTGGCGCCGGCGCTTGCGAGAACGACATTGAAACTCGTCTTCTCTTCGGCCGGTGCCGCAGCGGCTGCTCCGGCGGCTGCTCCCGCCATCGGCATAGCCATCGCCGCGGCTGCCTGTACGCCGAACTTCTCCTCGAGCGCCTTGACGAGGTCCGCAAGTTCGAGGACCGTCATCGACCCGATCGTCTCCATCACGTCTTTCATCTTCTTCGTCAGCTCTACCTTAGCTTCCTTTGTCTCATTCGCTTCCATCTTCTTCACTCTCCTTCTTCGTTATATTTTATTGCTCTTGACCTTATACACCTAAGTTGCGGCCTTGACTTCGGCCGCCGGGGCTGCCTCACCCTCTTTCTTCGTCTTTATGGCGTTGACCGCGTAAACGAACTTCCTGAGCGTGCCGCTCAATACATTCACAAAACCTGTAATTGGCGATTTCATGGTACCGAACACTGTCGCCAGCAGGACTTCGCGGCTGGGCAGACCGGCCAGCTCTTTGATCCTGGCCGGAGACAGGCTCTTGCCTTCTATAAAAGCGCCTTTCAATTTGAATTTTTCGTGGTCCTTCGCGAAGGATACAAGCGCCTTGCAGGTCGATATGAGGTCGTCACCGCTGAGAGAGACACCTACTCCGCCTTCTACGTGGGGCGCCATGACCTCCAGCTTCAATTTATTGAGGACGACCTTCAGGGTGGAGTTCTTGACGACGAAATATCTGCCCGAGACCTTCTTGAGGTTACGCCTCAATATCTCAAGGTCGGCATTGGTAGAGCCCATGTAGCTGGTTATGAAGAAGTCCGGGTTCTCTTTAAGCCGTAAAGAGATCTCTTCTATCATCCGTTCTTTGCACTCTTTACCGAATTTCTGCTGTTTTGCCATCTTCTCTTTACGCCTTCCTGAACTCTGCCAGGTCTATCCTGAGCCCCGGCCCCATAGTGGTCGATAAGAACATGCTCTTTATATGCTGCCCGCGCATTCCTGAAGGGTTGGATGCCATGATCGCGTCTATAAGGGTGTGCGCGTTCTCGTAGATCGCCTTCTCGTCGAAGGACAGCTTCCCTACGGGCGCGTGTATACCCGCCTGTTTATCCATCTTGTATTCGATCTTGCCCTTCTTGACCTCTTTAATGGCCTTGGCGGTATCGAGCGTCACCGTGCCGGCTTTCGGGTTGGGCATGAGCCCTCTAGGGCCCAATATCTTACCGAGTTTGGCTATGTCCTTCATCATATCCGGTGTCGCTATCGCAACGTCGAAATCCGACCAGCCGCCCTGCACCTTCGCTACGAGGTCCTCTGCCCCTACATGTTCGGCGCCCGCCTCCTTGGCCTTCTTCTCTTCCTCGCCTTTACAGAAGACGGCTATACGCACCGGTTTGCCTGTGCCGTGCGGCAACGCGACTGTGCCCCTGATGGTGACGCCGGACTGCGCCTGCTTCGATTCTATATTCACTTTTGCGGATATCTCCACCGTCTCGTCGAATTTACGCTTTGGCAGTTTCTTCAGCACGGAGATCGCGTCTTTCAGGCCGTACGCCTTATCTTTATCGAAGAGCGTCGACATCTCTTTTAGCTTCTTCGTCATCTTCTTCATGATCTTATTCCTCTACCTCTATGCCCATGTTCCTGGCGGTGCCTTTTATCATCTTTACCGCCTTTTCGATATCGGCGGTATTCAGGTCCTTCATCTTCATCTTCGCTATCTCTTTGACCTGTTCCTTCGTGACCTTCCCGACCTTCTCCTTATTGGGGGTGCCGCTCGCCTTGGCGACTCCGGCCGCCCGCTTCAAAAGGACGGTCGACGGTGGGCTCTTTATTATAAAGGTAAAAGACCTGTCCTCATACGCCGTTATCACGACCGGCAGCGTCAGCCCTTCCTGGCCTTTTGACCTCTCGTTAAAAGTTTTACAGAACTCCATTATATTAAGGCCGTGCTGGCCCAAAGCGGGCCCTACCGGCGGCGCCGGGTTTGCGCTTCCGGCCGGACAATATAGCTTTATGATCGCTTTTACTTTCTTTGCCATTTTCAGCTTTCAGCTTTCAGCTTTCAGCTTTCAGCAGCTATCAGCTTTTTGTTTTAGCTGATAGCTGAGAGCTGACGGCTGATAGCTCTCTATACCTTCTCTATCTGCCATGCCTCAAGTTCGACCGGGGTTGCCCTGCCGAATATAGATATCATAACCTTTACCCTGCCCTTGGCGAGGTTCGCCTCTTCGACGGAACCGTTAAAGTTGGTGAACGGCCCGTCCGTTACCCTGATGTTCTCGCCCTTTTCGAACATCACCTTGGGCGTCAGTTTCTCCTTTGCCTCTTCCGCCTGCTTCAGGATCGTCTTTATCTCTTCCTCGTTCAGCGGGAGCGGTTTTGCGCCTGCGCCTACGAACCCCGTGACGCCGGGGATCGACTTTATCAGGTACCAGCTCTCGTCGGTCATCTCCATCTCGACGAGTATATAGCCGGGAAAGAACTTCCTCTGCGATATCTTCTTCTTACCCGCTTTGACTTCCGATACCTGCTCCTTCGGTATGAGTATCTGCGAGATGAGCTCTTTGGCGGCGTCGGTCTTCAGCTTCCCTTCCAGCGTTGTCCTGACCCTGTCCTCGTATCCCGTCTGTGTATGAATAACGTACCATTGTTTTGCCATGCTTAAGCTATCCCGTCCCTACAATCGCGACATTATTACGTTCACGATCTTCGAAAGTATGATATCGCATACGCCGATGAACGCGGTCAATATGGCCAGAGAGACCAGGACCACTACCGTGGAACCGATCAGCTCGTCTTTGGTCGGCCACGAGACCTTGGACATCTCCAATTTAACATCCTTAAAAAAGACAGCGACTTTATTTGCCATAGTAAGTTATTTATTCCTGCGAAACATACGGCTGGAGCGAACCTGGCGCTTTTCCGCGCGTTTCTCGATTCCCTAATCGCGACCGCCCACCCGATATTCCGTTAGGGAGTGGCAGGCCAGGAGGGACTCGAACCCCCAACACGCGGTTTTGGAGACCGCTGCTCTACCAATTAGAGCTACTGGCCTCCGTCGACCGCCTTCCAGGCATCGCCTTTCAGTACAGAGGAGACCTTCTGGTTCACCGGTAACCTTCGCGCTCCACGACCTCGCCTACAGGCAAGGGCCTTCTAGATTACGACTTTATCTCCTTATGTGGTGTATGTTTCTTACAAGTTTTACAGAACTTCTTCAACTCGAGCTTATCGGGATTCTTCTTCTTGTTCTTTGTGGAAGAATAGTTCCTGTTCTTGCACTGAGAACATTCGAATGTGATAACCTCTTGTGCCATCGTATCACTCAATGACCTGTGTCACGACTCCCGCGCCTACCGTGTGTCCGCCTTCTCTTACGGCGAACCTCAGTTCCTTCTCGAGCGCTATCGGCGTGATTAGGGTTATCTCTATATTC
>JBAZKM010000020.1 GCA_041650805.1 Candidatus Omnitrophota bacterium
ACGGCGCCTCAGGCAACGCGCGCCTCTGAGAAAGCCGCCGCTGTAGCAGCGCCGGGTGAAGCAGGTGAAGGCGTAGCCTCACCTCGTGCTACTGCTGTAGCAGCTCCTGTAGCGGCCCCGGAGAGCGGTGCTCCGACAATGGGTCAGGTGCCTGCTGGCACGCGGACAGGGGCAACATTCGCATCCGTACCGTTCGCTCCCGCGCTCTCCGGCAGCATACAGCCTTCATATACATACGCACCTGCATATACACCTGCGGATACGACGACAGCGCCTGCGACAGGAGTTGCTCCGTCAGGTGCAGCAGTCGCCAGGACCCCGGCATATACGCCTCAGGCAGAGTTCGGCACAGACCAGAGCGGAACGGGTGTACAGGCACCGGGAGCCGCCAGGACAGTAACCGCGTTCACATCCGTACCGTTCGCTCCCGCGCTCTCCGGCAGCATACAGCCTTCATATACATACACATCTGCATATACACCTGCGGATACGACGACAGCGCCTGCGACAGGATATGCGTCAGGCGCTATCCCGTACGCTTATACAGGTACCGGATATAATCCGCAGGTCTCATATACATATACGACATTCGATGGCGGTCCAACGTCGGCCACGATGATGCGGCCGTCGCCCGTTCTTAGTGCACCACCCGTGGCGCCCGGTGTTAAACAAACAGCGACCGGCGGAGTAACTTCCCCTCAGCAGTTGCAGCGCCCTGCTCCGTCTCTGCCTTCTTCTACTTATACTGTGCCGGGCACAACGCCCGGAATACCGGGACCGGGCACCATACCCGGACAACCCGGCACACCGGGACCAGGAGTTCCTATACCAGGCATGCCGTCGACCCAACAGCCGCAGATCCCGGGCAAGATCGCTCAGCAGCTCTTCGGCTCATTAGCTACACCGCCTTCCGGCACAGGCACCCGTCCCGGCCAGACGCCGCCGCCCAGCACTACTTCTCCGCTCGATTCTATGCATAGAGGCGGTCCGCTTTCCACCGCGCCTGTAACCGGAGCGATCGGCGGTCCTGCAAGCGGCACCGGTACGGCCCCGACAACGCCTTCATACCTGCCTTACAGCGGTACGCCTTACAGCGGCATACCTTATACAGGCCAGTCGACCGCAGAGACCGGGACGTATTCAGGCCTGGATGCGAGCGGCAACGTCTATGTGTCGCAGAATGGCGGCGCCACATGGGTCGACAGCTCAGGCAACACATATAGACGCATAGGCACTACGCTCGTGGACGTGAACGGCAATCCTGTCGTCACGTTAGTCGCTTCTGATATGCCGGGGGCTCCGGAATATGCGCCTGCCGCTTACTATTACGGAGGTCCGGGCGGCGCAACAGGGGCGATGCCGGTGACGGCGAACCAGGTAATACAGACGCCGGACGGCGTCGCATGGACATATAACGCCCAGACGGGGCAGTTCGTGCCTGCTCAGGTCCACGCTCAGGCTTTGCCGATAGCCCAGGGCCAGACGGTCCGGACGCCGGACGGCTCCGCATGGACCTACGATGCCCAGGCAGGCAGATTTGTACCGGCGCCGGCCCAGACAATAGCGGCGGTATCGGTCGCCCCGAGCCAGACGGTCCAGACCCCCGATGGCTCTACCTGGACCTACAATGTCCAGACGGGAGAACTGGAACGTACGATGACCGCGGTCCCGTCGACGCAGGCTATCCCGGTCGCCGCAGGCCAGACGGTCCAGACACCGAACGGCTCCAGGTGGACTTATAATCCCGAAACGCGGCAATTTGACAGGGCGCCGGCAGGACAGGCAGCCACTCCTGTATCGGGCCAGACCGTACAGCCGGGTGTCGGAGCCACGGCTCCTACGGTGCAGGATGTGCGGCAGAGGATGGGAGAGGCCCAGCGCGCAGAGGCGAGATACGGTTACGATAGCGCTGAGGCTGTCCGGGCGCGCGCGCAGGCAGAGGCATTCACGGGCCGGGTTTCAACCGAGACGTTACAGGGCGCGATATCATCTATAGATGAGGAGATAAACGTCCTCAGGTCCACGCTTGAGGCGATGGAAGATAAGCTTGCCCGCGGCGAATACGGCGAGAACGGGTCTGAGAAGATGGCGCCGTTCCTCGATTCTTTAAGGAACAGGATAAATGCACTTGAGGACCAGAAGGCGGGGCTCGAAAGCGCGCTGAAGTCGGCCAGGGCAGAGGGAAGGACTGAAGAAGAGGCGCCTGCCGCCGCAGAGGTCTCTCAGGCCCAGGCCGTCCCGACAGCTGACGTGGCAGCCGAAGCTGCAAAGCCCGCGGAAGGTGAAGCGTTGACCGCCGATGAGGCCGCCGCGATCGCGCCGCTCATCGACAGGGCGATAGCGGAGGCGGAGGAAGATATAAGGAACGAAGGCGGCGAGTTGACCACAGAGAATGTTATGACAAAGGCCCAGGAGAAGCTGAGGGAGCTCCTGAAAGAGAAAGGGCTGACGCTCGAGAAGATATTGAAGACGATACGCCTGGAACAGTTACTGCGGAGCAGGATAGAAGAGAAGAGATCAGAACAAGCGGTACCGCTCAACGAGAAGGCGTTAGCTGAACAAGCGGTAGCGGAAGCCGACAGGCTGGGCGCAGAAGATATAGCCGTAATAATGAATGATCTTGCGTATATTGAAGCCACCAGCAATATAACGATAGAAAATAAAGAGCTGCTTGCCAGACTGATACTTGGGGCGCAGCGTCTCGGCATGTCTCTTGGCTTGAGCCCTCTAGTGATCCAGCGGGTCCTTAGAGAAGCGATGAAGGCGGCAGGTATTTCCGAATCACGCGTAGGCCTGGGCACATTGGCGATGTTAGGCATGGGCGGAGTCGCGCCCGGGAGCACGAGCGAGGGTAGCGGCAGGACCGCCGAAGGCATGCTCAATCTCCCCGGCAGGCGGCCGGATGGGACTGTAGTGGATAACGTTAAGGATATGGAAGACGATGAGCTGAGACAGATGATCACATATGCCAGAAGGGCATGGAAAGCGGAGAGCAGAAGAGAGGATCCGTCCAGGGAGAAGATGGATAGATTATTAGAGGACTTTAATGCGCTGAGGGGAGAGATGAAGGCCAGGAGAGCCATGAGGGCAGAGGCTGCCGCAGCCAGATCACAAAGAGAGGGGATGCTCAATAATCCTGTCCGCAGGGCGGATGGGACCGTCCTCAATAATGTGAAGGATATGACCCTCGGTGAGCTGAAGCAGGCATTCAGATATGCCGAAGGGGCATGGAAAGCGGAGACGAAGAAAGATGATCCGTCCCAGGACAGGCTGAACGACATAATAGCTGACGCCAATACGTTGAATAGAGAGATAAGTGCGAGAGAGACCGTCGTGGAAACCGAGGCGCCTGTTGCTCCGTCCGAAGAAGTGCGGGGACCGGCTGCGCCCGAAGCAGGGACGACGCCGGTATCTGCAGATAGCGCCGGCAAAGCTGAGCCGGCCGCAGAGAAGGCCGCTCCGGCAAAGACGAAGACACCTACCCAGCAGAGGATAGCAGACCTTGAGGCCGAGCGGGAAGGTCTCCGTACGGATAAGGCCGATAAAGAGTCCGAGATGGAGACCCTGGAAGCGAAGTGGCAGGACGCGGCGGATGAAGTAACGCGCGGAAATATAGAGAAGAGGATGAAAAATCTCGGCGGTGAGATAGAAGGCATCGATAGCAGGTTAAGGCATATCCAGGGCGAGCTCAGCTTCCTGAGGGCGAACCCTAAATATCTCGATAAGTCGAGGATGGCCGCCCCGAGAAAGTCCGACGCCGCACACGAGGCATATCGGGAGGCCGAGCGCAAATTCCGCGCCGGAGAGATAAGCGAAGCCGAGCTGCTTGCCGCCGTGAAGGCCTACGGCGATGCCGTCAGGGATGAGACCGCCCCGAGCCCCGGGGTGAAGACCGAGACGAAGCAGCCGCGTGACATATTCAAGACGCCCACTGCCCGGGAGCTTAGGAAACTCCTCAGGGGCAGGGATCCGCTCTGGAAGAGGGCGGTCAATTTTGTAAAAGACAGGCGGAATTCACGCGAGATACGAAAGCTCAATAAGGAATCATATATACGCGGTGTCATAGAGAAGAACCGGGTGGAAGCGCTGGATAGACTGGCCGGCCGCATGGGAGAAGCGCTGGGGCTCGACTCAGAGCAGACGAAGACGATGAGGGAGCTTTTGAAGGATCCTTCCCTGGCCCTCGACCAGATATTGAGGATATTGGGGATAGACAGCACAAAGGCAGAGGTCAGGAATAAGCTGCAGAAGATCATCGATGAGGTCAAGAGAGAGGTCGAGGGGAAGGTCAGGAGCGGCGCATCGGCGAAAGAGATAGCGATGGACGGGGCCATCGCGGTCATACTATCTGTCTTCCTGGAGAAGGGGGCCAGCCTGTTCGGTGAACAGATCTACGCAGGGCAGATGCTCGCGGATGATGTCATCATCCAGCTTGGTACAGGTGAAGGGAAGACCTTCGTAAGCATAGTGGGGCTCTTCCTGAGAGGGGTAGAAGCGAAGACGGGAGAAAGAGGCGTCGTAGCCCAGATAGTGACGACCGATGCTCTAGCCAAACGTGACTTCGACGGGACGCGCGGGATATTCGAGAGATTGGGGATGGATCCAGCCTGCGTAACCAGGGATATGGGTGTGACCGAAGGGGATTTCCCGGATGCGACTGAGAGGCAGAGAGAGATCGCGAAGCGTAAACAGGCGGCTTACAGGACGGATGTCATATACGTAGCGGCCTCGACGCTCGCCTTCGACATGCTCCATGATATACGGGAATCCAGCTCAGGCCGTCGCTACATACCGGCGGACAGCAAGCTCAAGATGAAGCTCTACTACGCGAACGTCGATGAGATAGATAACGTGGTGCTGGACCAGGCGCTGAGCGACTTCATACTTTCTGAAGGGCAGAACGTCCTGAGGAAGGGCCCCGCGGCGGTCTACGCCATAGCCGATATAATAGCGCGGCAGATACTGAGAGAAGGCGGAGAACTGAAGCTGGAGCTCGTCGATATAAACGGCACGACCCGGGAAGTGCCGGCCAATATGTACTACATAGTCGACAGGACCACGCGGGCCATCATACTTACGGACGAAGGCAGAAAGGCCGTCGGGATGCTGATGGGGCTCCTGGGCGGCATCGTCTCCAAGGATAAACTTCCTACACCTACTATGGGGCAGGTGATGAGGGCACTTGAGGCGCACCTCCTGTACGAGAAAGGTGTTCACTACAGGATAGGCACAAGGAAGAACGGCAGGGGCGAACTTATAATAGTGAGCGAATTCACAGGCCGTGACCAGACGGGCCAGAGGTGGGAAAGAGGCCTTGCCCAGGCGGTCGAGATGAAGGAGTCGCTCGACATACAGGCAGAGTCGAAGACGTCGGCCAAGATAAGCATACGCGACATACTCGTCAACTCTTTCGAACACTTCAGCGGCCTGAGCGGAACGATCACCGAGGCCCGTAAGGAACTGAAGAGGCTTTTCGGCAGGAACGTCGTCGCAGTGCCTTCCCACTACGAGAAGATACGGGATAGTAACGACACGACCGTAGTCCTGACAGGAAGAGAGAAGATGTCCGACGTGCGTAAGAAGATATCGGATATACAGGCGAAGAAGCCGGGCGCCCCGATACTCGTCGTCCTCAGGTCGATGAATTCCGCGAACGCATTCTATGACGCGCTGGCCGGAGAATTCAGAGAGGAGGTCAGGCGAGACCTTGCGGTGGATGAGGAATGGAAATGGAAGGGCGAAGAAGAGATCAGAGGTGAGGTCGAACGCCGTCTTAAAGAGAAGGTCCAGGTCCTCGATGCCTTCAATGAGAAGGACGAGGTCACGATAGTCGCGACCGCAGGCAGGCCGGGCATGATCACGATAGCGACCAATATCGCCGGCCGCGCAACAGATATACAGCTGCCCGGCAGGGGTGAGATGATGGATTTCGCGAAGGATAAGGCCGGCCTTGAAGCATATAACATCGAAGAGCTCGGCAGATTATTGGACGAGCTCAATAAAGACAGGAACAGATCGACCAGGGAAGAAAAGGTGAAAGAGATCGGGAATTTCTTCGACATGCTCGAAGGCAGGATAGGGGCGGATGTCGAAGCCCTTGCCGAGCTCAAGACGATGATATTCACCACATATGTATACGGACTCCAGTTAATACGCGAGGTCAATAAGTCGAAGCGCATAGACAGGCAGGCAGACGGCAGGTCCGCCAGGCAGAATAATCCGGGCGAGACATGGTCTGTCTTCTCTCTTGACGGCGAAGACCTGGCGATACTAGAGAGAGGGCTGTACAGGAACGGTGATATTATAGACAGGTTCAGATTTAATCAGATCAAATCGATAATCAAAGAAGCCAAGAACCGGGGCGGAAAGCTGACGGCCGGAGACGTAGAATTCATACGCAAAGAGATAGGCCGCGCGCAGGAGAATATCGACAGGGCGGAATACAGGGGCAGGGCGAACGCCGCGCGCTTCAATACATTCGAATTCAAGATGCAGGAGGCGTACCATGAGGTGAGGAACTCCATCCTGCGCGACGCGAAACCGTCGGAGCTCTTCAGTAAATTTGTCGGCAAGGCGGTCACGAAGTTCGTCGAGCAGTACAGGAAAGGTGATATGAAGTGGGAGGATGTGACCGATGCCGTAAGGTCGAGGTTCGGCATCGACATAAAGGGCGTGAGCGAATCGACCGTCAAGAGGCTGAGCGACGGCGGATTGAAGCAGGTCCTGACCGAAGCCATAATGACTAATATGTCGGAAGGCGAGGTCGTGAGCTCGGTGACCCGGGCCATCGACGATACGTGGGTCAAGTTCCTGGCGGAGTCGAGGGACGCGCGCGGCAGGATGTGGTTCTGGAGGTATTCGAGGCGCATGACGAGAGGGTTCGTCAGGCTGATGACGAACTTCACGGAGAGGGTAGCGGAGACGATGACGACGCCGAGGGAGACGAAGGCGGAGTCGGTGGATGACGAGACCGCAAAGGGTGCGGTCGAGAAGGCGAGGAACACCGCGGAGAGATATATGGGTATGCTCTCGTCCGGAAAGGATAAGGGGAAGGATAAGGCGGAAGAGGCGAAGCCGAAGAGGGCAGGTATCCTGGAGCGCCTGCGTGAAAGGCTCTTCGGGCCGCGCCTCGTGATGACCATAAGCGGTGTCGTGCTGGAGGAGACGCCGGGTAAGTCGTCTTTTGCCGGGACGACCGTAGCTGAAGAGACCGCGGCTGAGGCCGGGGCGGAAGAGGCGGAAGGTAAGGCGAAGCCGGTCGATATTTCAGCGAGCGTAGAGGGAGAACTGGCCAAGGAAGGTAAGCCAGGGGAGTCGGCCGAAGAGCGTATGGTAGACAAGATGTGGACCGACGTCCGCGAAGAGTCCGACAGGGTGGATGGCGCCGTAAAACGCGCGGAGGCGCTCGCATCGGAAGGAAACCCGGATGAGGCGCTGGAGCTACTCGATAATACGGAGAAGGAATTTGAGAGAGAAGAGGGCAGGCCGCTTAATGCCACGAACAGGGAATTGGTCGATGCGGTGAGGGATGATATACGCGCCCGCAGGGAAGAGTTTATAGCCGGCGCGGTGGAGTCCGCAAGGAGGGATATGGCGGAAGGCAACATGAAGGGCGCGCACAGTAAGCTCGCCGGGTTCCAGCCGCCTCCGGAAGAAGAGTTCGAAGATATAGGCAAGGAGGCGGACCGGCTCGCGAAAGACGCCGAGAGCCGTATAGTCGCCGAAGCGACGGCCTCCGCTACGGACGCGGCCCAGAGAGGCGACCTGCACGGCGCGCTGACCACATTGAACGGCCTCGCGAGGGACGGCTTCAACACACCGGCAACAGACGCATTGAGGAGAGAGATAGCCGGTAAACTGAGAGCGGAGAGGGTACCGTCCGTCTATAAACCGAAGAGCGCGCTGGAGAAGAAGATGGAGAAGGCGCTTGAAAAGATCGGGATGAAGACGACGTCGAGCCGCCTCGCAACCGTCATAAGCACGGGGCTCTTAATAGGGGCGTGGCTGATGCCCGGTGTGCGCGAGTACCTCATAGTGAGCTCCATAGTCACCAAGATGGTGATGTCGGAGAGGTTCCTGGCCAAATGGTCGAAACTCTCCGGCTGGGGCAGGGCGTTCATAGCAGTGGAAATCCTGGAGATGATAGTCGATGTGCCGTATCTCGCGGAACTGGCCCTCGACGCCATAGGCATACCGGGGCCGTCGTTATGGACAATGGCGCTCTCCGGCATATTGACCACAGCTATGATGAAGTTGTTCGAGAAGACGGGCCTCGAAAAGAGGGCCGCCAAAGAGGAGGCAAAGAAGACAAAGGATAAGTTCGA
This sequence comes from Candidatus Omnitrophota bacterium, assembly GCA_041650805.1. Lineage (NCBI taxonomy): Bacteria > Pseudomonadati > Candidatus Omnitrophota > Candidatus Omnitrophota bacterium. Next base: position 8,325 of record JBAZKM010000020.1, read on the forward strand.
GAGCGCCTGGAAGGCGGTATCTGCCGAAGGCGATAATATAACGCTCGCGCGGCTTAATGCTATCGCCGAGGAACACGGCCTCGACCAGGCGCAGCGGAGACAACTCGTCGAGAAGCTGGGCATGGATAACGCATTCTTCAACGATTCAGTCGAGCTCATATCCGCCATAGATGCGCGCATGCTGGCGTTCGTCACGGCAGGAGACCTGAAGGGCAAAGATATGAGGGCTCTCCTTAAGAAGATGCTGCCCCACCTGCCGAATATGGTGCCCGGTAAGGCCGAGGCGATAGCCCGCCTCATCGACAGAAAGATGATGGGCAGGGAAGAGTATATAAGGACGCTCGCATTGATAGCCGTCAATCTCCTCAGCCCGTTCAGGGTCGATTGGGACAGGATGCCGGAATTCGCGCTGTGGGGCATAGAAGAGGCGAAACTCGTAAAGGTGATCGGGCTTCTCCATAAGAACCTCGGCGACCAGGGCCCGTCCGATTGGAAGGAAAAGAGCATCACGGATGAAAGGGACTTCGCCACCGCGATAAAGAACCAGATGATCGGGACGATACTGGCGAATGACCGTATGGATGATAAGAAGAAGAGGGCGGCCATATTTGAACTTATGGGTATCAGGCCGGACGGCATGACCGCTATACAGGAGACGCTCGCGGAAGATAAGGCAGGCAAGATCGTAGGCGAGGCGGAGAGCTGGCTTGAAGCCGTCAGGAAGCAGCCGCTCGCGGCGGCAAAGGCGGCGGCCATCGCGGTATTGAAACGCCTCGCGGCAGTGTCAGATTCCGCCATCAGGCAGAATATCGATGTTGCCAGGAAGCTCTTCGCCGTGCTCGATCCAAAGGCCGCGAAGGCCCTTGCGCAGCTGCCTGAAAAAGATCAGGAGGCCTTCCTGGTCGAATTCGCGAATGCGAAACTCGACCCGTCAAAGGATATAAGCGAACAGGCATTGGAGGCGTTCGTAAGTTATGCCTTCAATGTAGCCGCCAGGCATAATCTCGCCACGGCACGCATATACCTGAACGCGATGACGGCCGCGGTAACGCCCGATAATAAGGATATGGTCCTGAAGATACTCAATTCAAGGATCAATAGTGCCCTGAAAGGCGCAGGCATCTCTGAAGAATTCAACCAGGCGCTCAAAGAGACGGTCGGAGAGATCATATCACCGAAAGAGCCGGCAAAGACGCCTGCGGAGGAATACGATAACCTCAATGATATCATCGATAACAACCCGATAGACGACCAGGAGATATCGGACGGCTCCAAGATGGTCGCCCT
>JBAZKM010000021.1 GCA_041650805.1 Candidatus Omnitrophota bacterium
TTTTACGGGTCCTGCCGCTCCCTCGCCTTTTGTTTCTATAGGGCATCCAACGCTCTCGAGGCGTACCAATGACCGATCGTGGATCCTAGGCGCCGTAGTGCCCTATACTCCAAAAGGCTCGGTCGCGTCATACTAAAATTTCCTCTGTGAAATTTTAGTATTTTAATAGCCCATAGCTTATCCCAAATTTTTCCTTTATAAAAATTTGGGGTCACCCGTAAAATTTTTATCCAGTCCCCGCCTCACAAAATTTTTCGGCTCTTATCGAACATGGCCGTGAGGCCATGGGGTTGAGCCGTATAAATTTTGCTAAGTTAATAACTACCTCTCAAATATATAAAACGAACCGGTAAAGCGTAGAGATAAATAAAACTATATAACTAAAATAATCCTAAACACCCTTGAAAGCAAAATTAGGCGAAGCCCCTGGCCTCGCGGCCATGCAAGATGTGTTGCCGAAAAATTACTTCATCCACCGATCGTACCACATCTCGAACATGAAGAGCGCCCAGAGCTCTTTGCGCGTGTCGTTCTTATCCGCCATAAAGGCGTCGACCATCGACTTTATATACGGGTATCTGAATATGCCCTCCCGCTCGATCTTCGTCTTGTCGAAGGCGTCGGTGAGGAGCCCCTTGAGGTCGTTCTTCAGCCAAGCCGCGACCGGTACCGCGAACCCCCGCTTGGGCTTAGCCAGCGTCTCCCCCGGCAGTTTGCCTTCCAATGCCTTCTTCAGTATCCACTTCGTCCTGAACCCTTTCATCTTCATGGAACCCGGTATGGTCATCACGAATTCGGCGAAATCTTTGTCGAGGAACGGCGCCCTCACCTCGAGCGACACGGCCATGCTCGCCCTGTCCACCTTGGCCAGTATGTCGTCTGCCATATACGTCTTTGCGTAAATATAAGCGGCCCTGTCGAGCGGGTCGGCGCCTTTCGCGTTCCGGTAAAGACCGGCCGTTGTGTCATAAAGATCTAACGGATCAAAGCTCAACTCTGCGTTCGGGAGAAAAAGCTTCTCCTGTTCGGCCGGGGTGAACGACCCTGTCCATACCTGATGGCGGACCTCTTCCGGAAGATCGAGCCCGCGCAGGAACCGCGCCGCCCTGTAACTCCGGCTGTTATAGTCATGCGATACCGGCAGCATCCCGGTCAACAGTTTTACGGATCCGCTCCTGACAGGCTCCGGGAGAAGGTTGAAGTAACCGTTGAGCTTGTGCGCAAAGAACGAAGGATATCCCATAAAGAGCTCGTCCCCTCCGTCGCCGCCCAGTGCGACCGTCACATGCCTTCTCGTAAAGCGCGAGACGATATATGTGGGTATGATAGATGAATCGGCAAAGGGTTCGTCCAGCATGTCGAGAACGGCCGGGAATACCTCAAGCATCGTCCCGGGTTTCAATATCTCTTCATGGTGATCCGTCCCGAAATGTCCGGCGACGGTCCTGGCATCGCCCGATTCGTCATAAAGCTTCTCCCTGAACCCCACGGAGAACGTCTTTATCTCTTTGGGGCTGACGAGTTCTGCCATCATTGCGACCACGGCCGACGAATCGATGCCGCCGCTTAAGAATACGCCCAGGGGCACATCGCTTATCAGCCGGCGTCTGACCGAATCCTTCAGGAGACCGATGATCCTCTTCCCCGTCTCTTCCGGGTCCATGGATACCGTATCCCCCGTCTTCATATCCCAGTAACGCTCTACCCTGCTGCGTCCTTTTTCGAAGAGGAGTTTGGAGGCCGGCTCCAGTTTCTTTATATCCCTGAATATGGTGCGTGGTGAGGGTATATACTCGTAGGCCAGGTATTTGCTTACCGAACTCATATCTATCTGCCTGCGCGCGGAGGGGTGTTTGAGAAGCGATTTGAGTTCCGACGCAAAGATGAGCTGATTATCGAAGAACGCATAGTAGAGGGGTTTCTTCCCGAACCTGTCGCGCGCCAGGAACAGCCGTTCCTTACCCGCGTCCCATAATGCGAAAGCGAACATGCCGTTGAAATGTCCGAGGCAACTCTCGCCATACTCTTCGTACGCGCGTATGATGACTTCTGTATCGGACCTCGTTTTGAAGACGTGCCCCTTTTCGGAGAGGGCCTCTCTCAGCTCGGGAAAGTTATATATCTCGCCGTTGTAGACGATAGTTATCGAGCCGTCTTCGTTTGACATCGGCTGGCGGCCGGTCTTGAGGTCTATTATGGAAAGGCGCCTGTGGCCTAAGGCGGCCGGCCCGCGTATGAAAGACCCGCTATCGTCAGGCCCCCTGTGAGCGAGCGTATCCATCATGCCCTTGAGGACGGCCTCAGACGGGCGCTTCGTCCTGTCAGCGTATACGTAACCGCAAATGCCGCACATAGTCAGTTTAACTTATTGATCACAAGCCCCGAAAGCGGCTTGGGATAGAAATAGGTCGCCTTTCTCGGCATCCTCTCGCCCATACGGGCTATCCTCTTGACCTGGGATACCATGGTGGGATTCAGAAAGAACGCTATCTTGAATCTGCGTTTATCGACAAGGCCCGGCAGTTCTCCCGGGTCCTTCACGAATTCGACGTTATCGTCCTCGTCCCTGATCCCAAGCACGTGCTGCATAAGGAAAAGGTGGAGTATCGTCACGTCGAGACGCTTCCATGTGTCGGAATTTTCCCGTATGACCCTGTCAGAATACGCTACGCTCTTCAGTTTCAGCAGATAGAAGCGGCCCTTACCGGTATACATCCCGAAGGCGTGCGCCCCGCCCGATCTCTCGAGGGCCCCCATCAGGACCTTCATCGAGCGCATCTTCTGCACAAAGAAGGACCTTTCGACCCTCTGCAATATGTCGCCCTCTTTGAGAGCACCTATATCTTTTACCAGCCGGTGCGCCGGCAGTATCGTCAGCATCCTTTCATCGGATTCGACGAAATATACCATCATCGACTTCGAGTTCTTTTTAAGTTCATCCCCGGCCCCCCGGCGCTGGACTTCGGCGGAATATGCCCTGGCCACTTCGTAACGATGGTGGCCGTCGGCTATGAATATATCCTTGGGCCGCATGAGCGCCTCTATCCTCTTTATGTCGCGCGCATCGTCCAGCCGCCACATACGGTGGCGGACATCATCGTAATATAGGTCTATGAGAGGCCTTTTGGCCCTGCAGTGCCTTTTCAGGATATTGACGATCGCGTGGCGCCCGTCTTCGTAGAGGACGAATATAGGGCTCAGGTTCGCTTTTATGCTGCGGATCAGGCTGAGGCGGTCTACCTTGGGAGCGCGCAGCGTATTCTCGTGCGAGAGGACGGAATCTTTACCTTTGCCTCCATCCAGTCCCATAAGGCCCATAAAACCAGTGCGTTCGAATCTCCTGCCGCCATATCTGTACGTCTGGGAGTATATATACAGGGAATCGGCCTCATCCCGGACCATCACCCCGCCCTTGAGCCAGGAGTCGAAGGACCTCTTCGCCCGGGTGTAACGGTTGTTACGCGACGTATCCCCGGGATATATCTTACCCAATATGAGCCGCACTACGTTGTGGGGGTCCCGGCGGTAGAGGGACGCCTGCATCTCTTTGGGGATCACATCGTAGGGAGGCGCGATGACCTTCTCTACTTTCCCCACCTTTCCCTTATTGTATATGATACCTTTAAAAGGTTTTACAGTTGCCAAAGGAGACCTCTCTAACCGTTCTTCTTTTTGCCGGAAGGACAGCTTTTACAGTCGCCCGACCCCGGACAGGGAGGAGCGTCTTTTCCGGCGGAGCCCCTCTTCTTCTTGTAATCCGTCTCGTAAAAACCGGAGCCCTTGAATATTATACCGCTGCCCGACCCTATGAGGCGCACCACCTTACCGCCGCATTCAGGGCACTTCTTCAGCGGATCGTCCGTCATCTTCTGGAATTTCTCGAACGCGTTTCCGCATTTTTCACACTCGTACTCATACGTCGGCATCTATTTCTCCTCGTATTATATACGTTGGTCGACGGTCCATAGTCCATGGTCCACAAAATATTACCGTGGACCGTCGACTGTGGACTGTGGACTATTTTATTTGAACATCCTCCGCATCTTCTCCACGAACGACTTCGACAACGGGCCCGACGGGTCCCCGTTCGCATTGGCGAACTCTTTCAATATCCGTTTCTGTTCGCCCGTAAGGTTAGTGGGGACTTCCACCTGGACCCTTACCAGCTCATCCCCTATCCCGCCGTCATGAAGATGCGCTATACCCTTTGCCTTGAGCCGGAAGACCCTGCCGCTCTGCGTGCCTGCGGGTATCTTCATCTTCGCCTTGCCGCCCAAAGTCGGTATCTCCACCTCTCCTCCGAATACCGCAGTGACGAAATTTATCGGTACTTCGCAGAATATGTCGGCGTCGTGCCGTTCGAATATCTCATGTTTCCTGACATATAAGAGGACGTAGAGGTCTCCTCTCCTGCCGCCGCGCTCCGGCGCCTCGCCCTCACCCTGGACCCTCAGGCGCGACCCCGTATCGACCCCTGCGGGTATCTTCACGGTGATATTGCGCCTTATCTTTGTCCTGCCCGTACCGGAGCATGCCGGACACGGCGCCTTTATAACAACGCCCTCTCCGCCGCACCTGGGGCATGTCTGGGTTATGCTGAAGATACCGTTAGACGAGATGACCTGCCCGTGCCCTTCGCATGCCGGGCACCTCTCCTTCTTCGAACCGGGCCTCGCCCCGCTCCCGTCGCAGTCATCGCAGGGCTCATACCGCGGTATGGTGATCGTCTTTTCCGCGCCGAATGCCGCCTCTTCAAATCCTATCTCAAGGCTGTACTCCAGGTCCGCTCCGCGCCTGCCGCCGGGCCGCCGCCTCCCGGAGGCCCCGAATTCGCCTCCGAATATATCGCCGCCCAGCCCGAAGTTCCTGAAGAGGTCGCTCAGGTCCAGGCCGCCGAATATGTCCCGGACATCGTCGAAGTGGTGGAAGTCCTGCCATGTGAACCCGCCCTGCTTGAACGCCCCTTCGACACCGGCATGTCCATACTGGTCGTAGTTCGCCTTCTTCTGCGGATCTATCAGGACCTCGTATGCCTCCGATATCTCCTTGAACCTCTCCTCAGCATCCTTCTTCTTTTCGGCCGGTACCCTGTCGGGATGGTACTTGAGCGCGAGATTCCTGTAGGCCTTCTTCACCTCGTCGGCGGTCGCGGTCTTCGCGATACCGAGGACTTCGTAATAGTCACGCTTGTTAGCCATAATCGTCATATTATAAAGACCTGGTCACCACGACACCATGACACCAGGTCACCTGTAAAAGCTTTTACTGGTGACGTGGTGACTTTGTGACCTGGTGACTTTAAGATCTTTTACTTTTTCTTCCCTTTCTTTCCGTCCTCATCCTCAGCGGTGTATTCGGCGTCGATGATATCGTCTTTCTTCGGGCCGGCCTCCTCCTTCTCGGTCTCGGGCTCCTGCTGCGGGGCCTGCTGGCCGGAAGGACCCGCGCCGCCGCCGGGGCCTTTCCCGGACGTCTTCTTATATATCTCCTCCGCTATCTTATGAGAGGCCTCCGTGAGGGCTTCGGTGCCGCTCTTTATCTTGTCAATGTCCTTACCCTTGAGCGCTTCCTTAAGGTTGCTTATCTTATCTTCTATATTCTTCCTGTCGGACTCGCTGATCTTGGAGCCGAATTCCTTGAGCGACTTCTCCGTGGTGTAGACGAGCGTATCCGCCTGGTTCTTCACTTCCACCTCTTCCTTCATCCTCCCGTCCTCTTTGGAGAACTTTTCGGCCTCTTTTACGAACTTCTCTATCTCCTCTTTCGACAATTTCTTGGGCGCGGATATCTTTATCGACTGCTCTTTGCCCGTCCCGAGGTCTTTGGCGCCCACGTGGACGATGCCGTTGGCATCTATGTCGAACGTCACCTCCACCTGCGGCATACCGCGCGGGGCCGGAGGTATACCGACGAGGTCGAACCTTCCGAGCTCGACGTTGTCGTTCGCCATCTGCCTTTCGCCCTGCAGCACCCTGATGGTGACCGCGGTCTGGTTATCGGCCGCCGTGGAAAATACCTGGCTCTTGCGCGTAGGCACCGTGGTATTCCTCTCGATGAGACGCGTGCAGACCCCGCCGAGCGTCTCTATCCCGAGGGATAGCGGCGTCACGTCGAGGAGCAGGACGTCTTTCGCATCGCCCTTTATGATGGCGGCCTGTATGGCGGCGCCGAGGGCGACGCATTCCATCGGGTCTACACCGCGCTCTATCTTCTTCCCTACGTAGTCCTCTACGAACTTCTGCACTACCGGCATCCTCGTAGGCCCGCCGACGAGGATTATCCTGTCGATATCCTTTGCTGTTACCTTGGCATCGGCAAGCGCCTTCTCCATCGGCCCCTTGCACCTGTCTATGATAGGCGATATGAGGTCCTCGAGCTTGGCCCTCGTGAACGACATCGTCATATGTTTCGGGCCCGTCTGGTCCGCCGTTATGAAAGGAAGGTTTATGTCCGTCGTCAGCGTGCTCGAGAGCTCCACCTTCGCCTTCTCCGCGCCCTCCCGCAGGCGCTGTACGGCCATCTTGTCGTTCTTGAGCTCTATGCCCGTATCCCTCTTGAACTCTTTGGCGAGATGATCGATGATCGCGTTATCCATGTCCGTGCCGCCGAGCTGCGTGTCGCCGTTCGTCGATATTACTTCGAACGTCGCCGCCTTGTGCTCATCGTCCCAGCCCATCTCGAGGACCGTGACGTCGAGCGTCCCGCCACCGAGATCGAATACCATGATCTTCTGTTCTTTACCCGCCTTATCGAGGCCGTACGCCAGGCATGCCGCAGTCGGTTCATTGATTATCCTCAATACCTTCAACCCGGCTATCTCCCCGGCATCCTTCGTCGCCTGCCTCTGGTTATCGTTAAAATACGCCGGGCAGGTGATGACGACCTCCTCCACCTTGTCCCCGAGGTATGCCTCGGAGTCCTGTTTTATCTTCTGGAGTATGAACGCCGATATCTGCTGCGGCGTATACTCCTTACCGTACGCCTTGAACTTGAAGTCCGTCCCCATCTTACGCTTGGCCGCCTGTATCGTCCCTTCCGGGTTGATCGACGCCTGCCGTTTCGCCGGCTCACCGACGAGACGCTGGCCGTCCTTTGTGAATGCCACGTATGAAGGGAATGCCTTCCCGCTCGCGACTCCCGCGCCTTCGGCGGACGGTATGATGGTAGGCCGTCCCGCCTCCATATATGCCGCGGCCGAATTCGAAGTGCCCAGATCTATTCCTATCGCTTTTGCCATATAACCCTCCTTGGTCTTATCCTTTCTTCTCTTCCGATTTTTTCTTCGCTATCTTTACCATCGCCGGGCGCAGAAGCCTTCCGTTCAGCCTGTACCCCGGCTTCAATTCACCGACTATCGTACCGTCATCTTTATCGACCGACTCTTCCGTCTCTATCGCTTCGTGCATATGCGGGTCGAACTTCTCCCCGACCGTCTTTATCCTCTCGACTCCCAGCCCTTTCAGGAATATCTGGATCTGGCCCTGTATCATGCCGACGCCTTCGCGTACCGCGTTGAAATCCTTCGCTTCCTCTATGTGGTGCTCGGCTATCTCAAGAGAATCGAGTATCGGGAGGAGCTCTATGACGAAACCCTCCTGTGCATACTTCAGGAAATCCGCTTTATCTTTTTCGAGACGCTTGCGGGCATTCTCGAACTCCGCCTGCGCCCTGGAAAACCTGTCGCTGAAACTGTCCCGCTCCCCGCACTTCGCAATGAGGCATTCATATTCCTTCTTCGGAATAGATATGGTCTCTTCTTTCTCCTCCGCCTTTTTGTTCGCTGCAGCGTGTTTATTATTCTTCTTCTCTTCCATATATATGTCAGACCTCGAATTCTTCAAGTATATCGCTTAAGGTGGTCGCCAGGAACTCTATCGTAGGGATGACCTTCTCATAGACCATCCTCTTCGGCCCTATGACGCCGACCCTGCCCGCCATCTTGCCCCTCACCTTGTAGCCGCGGGTAACTATGCTGCACTCTTTCAGATCGTTCAGCTTGTTCTCCTTGCCTATATGTATGGTGAGGCGGTCATCGTCTATGTCCTCTACCAGCAGGTTCAGCATCTCCCTCTTCGCCTCAAGGCACTTCAGGAGCGCATATAGTTTCCTCAAGTCCCTGAACTCAGGCTGCTCTATGATGTGGCTTGCCCCCTCGAGATACACCTTTTCGTTCTTGGGGAAGAGCGTTATCCCTACATAATTGGTCAGGTCCGATATGAGATAAGAGGTCTTCTCAAGAGCGTCCTCAAGGGACCTTATGGCATGGTGGTACTGCTCATCCACCGTCTTCACCACCTGCTCGTTCACGTTCCTGACGCGCATGAGCGAATCTATATAGAACCTGTATCCTTTATCCGTGGGTATCCGTCCCGCGGACGTATACGGCTGCATTATGAAGCCCCCATCCTCGAGGTCGGCCATGGCATTGCGTATGGTGGCGCTCGAAAGCCCCAGCCGCCGCGCGACGAACCGCGAGCCGACCGGCTCGGCGGTCTCAACGTAATGCTTGACTATGATCTCAAGTATCGCTTCCTGCCGCTTATTATAGTTCGCCATCATATAGCCTTCCCGCCCGCAAGTTAAATTAGCACTCTTTAACTTAGAGTGCTAATGTCTTAGTGTAGCATAAACGTGCCCCTTGTCAAGGGAATTTGGGGAAAAATTTTCATTTCCAGCACGGTTCCCCTCTCCGGTGGGGTACCTCCCGGGAACGCACAATTTTCCCCGGCGAGGAAAATTGTGCTCGGAAAAATCGCTCGCTCTCCCGCCAAACGAGTCGGGTAGCCCTAGTATATCAATAAACGCTCTTTTAAAGGTGTTTGGCGGGATCCGTGCCCGCTCGCGATTTTTACGTCCCGGTCGATACCCCACCATCGGGGGCCCCTTCACCAAGAAATGAAAATTTTGCGGAGCAGTGCACGGCGAAAAAATTCTAATGGCCGTTCACAGTACCCTTCGTGCGGCAGGGGGGATACCGTTTTTACCCAGTTCCCCCCAGCATAAAATTTTTCGTCTCTTGGCGCAGGCGGAACTTTTCGTGCCCGCCTGGAGCGACTCTTCAAAATTTTGACCCTGCTAAATTCAAAGAATTTAGCAGGACTGGTCCCGAACAATCTTTCAGATTGTTCGGGGTACCTTGGGGCGA
>JBAZKM010000022.1 GCA_041650805.1 Candidatus Omnitrophota bacterium
TCTTCTTCACCGCGGAAAGGAAAGGCAGGGCATACAAGGAGGCCCTGGAAGCAATAAGAGGCAAAGAAGGCTTCGGGGAGCACGGCGCCGAATTATTCAGGTTAGCCGGGGCAAAGGGAGTAAGGCTTGCCTTTGCAAGGGCAGAGGCGATCACCGATGCATCTTCACGCAACGAATTCTTTACCTCATTATTAGGTACATTACATAAATTAGAAGAAGAAGGCGCCTTAACAGCCCATCCTGAAGCGCTGGTAAATGCCTGCGCTCCTTCAGACACCGAAGAGCCTTCTTTAGACGCCTTCATACTCACCCTTGCCTTAACCAATACACAGCTACTCACAGTTGCCATCATCTTTATCCTACTCATCGCTGCCTCTTATAGAAGGGCCTCTAAGCGTGATGCCTCAGAGGCTGCAGAGACACAGACCTCGGGGATCAAAAAGGGAGCAGAACGCCTCGTCAGAAGGTCCCAGCCTTCCGAAGGCGAAATAGGCGGCACGATCGGCAGGATAGCTACTCCCGAAGGGCAGGTGCTTACAGACTTAAGAGGAAGGGTTGAGATGGGGCAGTTCGTCTTAAGCCACCCTCACCTGCGCCATCCTCTGATGATAGACATTGATGAGGAAAAAACAACCATATCTACCGACTCTGCGATAAGGCAAATATTAAGCGCGATAGACCAGAAGAGGCTGACTATCTTCGCAAGGGGCACACCTGATGATACAGCCGTCATAAGCGTGTTAACCCATGCCCAGTCTCCCGAAGGCTTACCTATATATATAATCAGGGATAACCCCCACGCGATATTCTGCTTCGCTGCCAGGAGGTTCATCTGCATCAACGAAGCGCTGCTTAACGAACCTGTCCTCATCTTCCACGCCTTCGCCTTATCCGCCGGATTAGACCACCACTACCTGCGCGGCGCCAGCAAGAGAGACCGCTTCTTCGCCCGGGCAAGAGGAGAGGCCTTTGAGATAGGCCTGCAGGACAAGCTCTTCGGCCAGGAGGCCAATAACGCAGCAGCCGAGAAGATCCGTTCCTTAAAATACATCCACCTGGTAGGCCGCGGCGTCAGCCTCCAGGACTTTATCTCCCTTACCGTCTTTGAGCTCTCCAGGACCTTCGGCCTGCCCCTTGAATCACGCGAAGACAGAGAGACCTTCAGAAGGACCGTCCTGGAAATAGTCAGCGGCACAAGCGGCATCACCGTAGAGACCCAGTTACAGGGAGGCAATGTCTTAAGGCTGGGCAGCCAGGTCTATCCTTTAGGAGATAGCGTCGTCATACCTTACATAGTCAATCCGGAAATTTACTTTCTAACCCCGGGCTTGCTCGTGGAAGCGGTATACGATCACCGCGACGAACTGGCAACGCTCCTGCCCAAGGCAGAGCAGGCACTCGTAAGAGAAGATAAGAATCTGGAGATAAGGCTCGGCAACGGTTCCTCCTTAGGCGCTTACAGGGCGATAGCCAGGATATACAAGAGGGTGATGGCACCTGTGGTAGCCAGTGTAGCCCTCAATGTCCCGGCGGAAGCATCTCAGCCCCTGGGCGATCGTGAACTTAGGGCGCGTATTGCGGAAGGCTCAAAGAAATTGACTGACAGGTTAAGGGTGAAAGGTGCCAAAGTGAGCGACGACAAGATCACCTTCTCCAAGTTCATCGCTCCTCTCTTAAGTGAAGGGGCCAGCAGGGCCGCCCTGTCTGAGCAGCCGCACAACCGTATCATAAGGAAGCTGCAGGCCTATATGAAGGCAAAAGAACATTACTTGGTTGCCGAGGCACTAAGGGAATACTTCCATATCCTGGTCCAGGAAAGAGGCATCAACGATCCTCTCTACTCCGAAATATTTGAAAAGGGTGGCGAGCCCCTCTGGGCAGACTGGGCAGTCATGGGCAGGTTAGGCAAGCTGCGCAGCGACAAGGACCATTCCCACGCCATGCTGCTCAGAAGAATAGATCTGCACCTGGTCAACTCCCCCAACAGGCGCTACAGGGTCCTGGTAGTAGGCGCAGGTTCAGGCCGCCTGGTGAATGACCTGGTATACCGCTTCGGCAGCAGGCTCCAGATAGTTGAGACTGACCCCGAGATAGAGAACATCATCAGGAGCTACGGAGTAAACACCGCAGGCAACCATCCTCAGCAGGTCATCCACGTCCCCGCTGATGCCGCTAACCTGGAGTGCTTTGCCGAATCCACCTTTGATATCACGATATCCCACGGCGCCCTGCGTTACTTTAGCCCGGCAACAAGGCAGCGGGCCGCGGTAGAGATGGCCAGGGTAACAAAGCCGGACGGAGTTATCATAGCCTCGGATGTATTACAGAGGCATACCTGGCAGACACTGGTCAGTGATTTTGCGACCGATCTAACCGCCAGTGGGTTGGGTTTTAAGATCTATGGAGGCGCAGAAAAAGTCTTCCGTAATACCACCTTCTACAACTGCCTCTTCCAGTACCTGCATCCCGACAGAGGCGAATATAACCGCATCTTCCGCGACGCAGTAGACGCCATATCAGCCTCCGAGAAGAAAGAGCCTATAGACATACTCTTTAATCTCGCCGGATACAAGGAAGGTCATGTCAGGGTAGCGGTCATTGCCAGAAAGGCGTCTATTATT
>JBAZKM010000023.1 GCA_041650805.1 Candidatus Omnitrophota bacterium
CTCCGGCGACTCTGAATTCAGGCGCGCCTTACACAGTTACCTGGGACAACCTGGACCTCCAGGCCGAGATCCCCAACGCAAAGTTTGAATTCTATGATGGTTCGGCCTGGCACAATATAGACTACAAGACCACTGACACCGGAATAGTCCCGAACTCTGAATCGTACTCTTGGAGCGTGCCTATTGATGTGCGTGATGTTGATTGCCAGTTCAGGATATCAGATCCCGCCAACTCAAGCGCGACTGACGATACGACCACGTTCGAGATACGCCCTGTCATAGACGTGACAGCCCCGACAGCGACAGCCAAGTGGACCATAGGCACGCAGACAGGCAATGACATAGTCTGGTCAGAGACAGGACCTGTATCAGCCGTGAAGATAGAATACTCAAAAGATAACGGCAGTAATTATACTTACACCATAGAATCTTCTTATCTGGGTTCATCCCCGTACGAATGGAACATTCCGGTAGATCAGGATATAATCACGACCCACACCCTCGGCTCCGAACAGAAGGCGAGGATAAAGGTCTCTGATACGTCTTTGGGCACCATCTACGACGAGTCCGGGTTATTCATGGTAAAGGCGGCGATCACGGTGACGAATCCCAATTCCTCAAGCGTCGCGTTAAAGGTCGGCGAGATATCCAACATAGAATGGACCACGACCTGCGCCGGCGCGGCCGACATGGGAGACGTGAAGATACAGTTCCGTAAGGACGCCGGAGAGAGCTGGACGGACGTGGCCACGGTGGCCTTCAGCGCCTCGCCATACACCTTATGGGCTCCGTCATTGACTTCAGCCGTCGTCACTAACGACGCCAAGACAGCCATGATCCAGATATTAGACGCTGATAATTCAGAGGTGTCTGATGTATCCGATCTGTTTGAGATAGAAGGCAAGATCACGTTTGATTCTCCTCTGAGCGCCGGGCTCATGTGGACGGTCGGTTCCAATGACCATGAGGTGAGATGGACCCCGGCAGGCACCTACGGCCCCATAAAAATAGAATATTCCACCAACGGCTTCACGGACGAGCTCCAGACCCACTATATCACGAGCGTCGCTAACTCAGCCAACGGGGTCCAGGGCGTATGGGAATGGGACGGCATACCGAATGATCTGAGCGATAATGTCAAGATCCGCCTCAGCCATGAGAATGATGACGATGTGAAATGCATGAACCCCAATCCGATAAAGATAGTCGGTTCCATCGAGGTGACTGCCCCCGAGACAGCGGGCATAGTCTGGAAGGTCGGGGAGACAGACAAGGTGATCGGCTGGAACTCAAACGGCTCCATCACCAATGTCGATATCTATTACAAGACGTCCGCGGCGGGAGGTTATTCCCTGATAGTGAACAATGACGGTAACCACGTCAATGGCGGCAATACCTATACCTGGACCGCCGGGGTGGCTGACGAGAATTCCGAGGATTGCTACATAAAGGTCTGCGACCATGCCCACGCCAACGACATCTACAACGTGTCTACGGTGGCGTTCTCCATAAGGCCTCTGATCACGGTGTCAGTGCCGGCCGCTGACCAGAACCTGGTAGTTGGCTCCAATGACAATACAGTCACATGGAACTGTAATTCCGCCAATGTCACCAAGGTCGATATATATTATTCCAAGACAGGGGTGGGCGGCACGTACGACCAGCTGATATCAGACGGCGTCACATGCGTGCAGGGCGCTAATTCCTATATTAATTGGGACAATGTCGACGACGATATCTCCGGAGACGTCGTTATAAAGGTACGGGACAAGACAAACGACATCGTGAATGACCTTGTGTACGGCTTATCATCGAGCTTTGACATCATCGGCAAGATCACGGTCGTTGAGCCTCATTCAGGCGAAAATCTCTATATCGGCGCCTCAAAGACTATCAGCTGGACCAGAAACGGCACCCTGGGGGATGTGGACGTGTATTATTTCCACGACGGCGCTTATGAGCTCATAACCACGGTGGACGCCAATTCTCACGCATGGACGGTGCCGCATCAATTGGAGACCAATACTACAGTGAAGGTGGTGGACGCTGACACAACCGGTACCGCTGATGAGGTGAACGATCTGTCAGATACGTTCAATATCACGGCGGCCATATCCGTAAGCGAGCCTCACCTTAACGAGAATCTTTCTGTCGGCACGGCCAAGACCATCACATGGGATACCGGCACCGCGAAATTAGGCAACCTTAAGATCTACTATAAGCACGACGGATCTTATGAGTACATAGATACGGTGGACGGTAATACCGTAAGCACCTACAACTGGGCGAGCGTCCCGCCGCAGATAGAGGTAAATACGCAGGTGAAGGTAGTTGCCGCGAATAAAGAAGGGACTTCTGATGAAGTGACGGGAGAGTCTTCCCAGTTCAACATAAAAGGCAATTTTGTCATGGTCAATCCTCCGGCGACTCTGAATTCAGGCGCGCCTTACACAGTTACCTGGGACAACCTGGACCTCCAGGCCGAGATCCCCAACGCAAAGCTTGAATTCTACGATGGTTCAGCCTGGCACAATATAGATTATAAGACCACGGATACGGGCATAGTC